>JAHFHN010000014.1:9469-10710 GCA_023246885.1 Microcaldota archaeon | reverse complement strand
TAACTGAAACGATTGAAAACAACTTTGTTAAGTTACCTTTTTGAAATACATGCACTTCACCATCAACTGGCAATGTATTTGCAAGTAAAACAAAACGCGTTTTTGGAGCAGAAGCTGGAATTGGAACTAGTGAAACTAAAACGGGCTGCAAATCAGCGGACACCAACACTTGTCCAGATTGGCTTGAATAAAATCCCTCAGCATTTACAGTAAATGAAACAAGGGCACCAACACTCAAATTGCTTAACTCTGCTCTCCCATTTGCTATAGGCGCTGAAGCAGCTTCGCCACCAGTAAAAGTATAAAACGCAGTCACCATGCCATCGCTGATTGGATTCCCATTTGCATCACGCACTAGCACGGCAATGCTAGTTGTTGTATTTTGAATTGCTGCTAAATTAGCAATTGTTTGTTGTTTTGGTTTTAGTAAAATCTCGCGACTATCTTTGCCAACTTGAATAGTTAAACCAACTGGCTCAAAACGACCTTGTGGGTCAACAACTCTAATGCGAATAATAGTTTCTCCATTTAACTGTATTACCGCTTTGCCTGATTCACTTGTGTTAATTACAAAGCGTTCGTTGCTTGAACCCAAAGCATATGAAACCTTTGCACCAACAACCGGTTGACGGTTTCCATCTTGTAACACAATCACAGTAAATGAATCGCCTTGTAAACCCGTTACTCCACCTGCAACATTAAAACTGAAAACGCTTCTTCCGCCCGGGTTAAAAGTACGTTCAACTGTACCAACTGAGCTGGTTACGGTAAATCTAAGTAGCTTATTTGGCAAGTTTTGAAAAGCAGCAACTCCATTTGCATCAGTTGTAGCAGTACTTACTACAGTTGCCCCATCATAGACAGTTACAACTGCGTTGGCAAGTTTTGCTTCGCCTGAAAGTACAACTACGTTAAAATTACTTGTTTGAACTGGTTTGAAAAAAACGATTCCCCCAATTACAACAACTGCTAATAGTAAGATGATAAAAGGCATTAATTGGCTTGGCTCAATGTGCGGCAAGTGGAAACTTATTCCTTTTTTGTCTTTGGAATAAAAACCCCCTTTTCCTAAAGTTGTTTCTTCGCCTTCACCATTGTAATAACCTTTTTTGCCAAGGTCAGAGTCTACTTGCACTTTTTGTTCAGGCGTACCTTCTTCTAGTTGTTTAAATTTCTTTTCTAAACTACTGGAATCCCCACGTTTCATAAGTACAAAACCTTACGCTGCCAATGAATTTAAA
>JAHFHN010000014.1:4800-9429 GCA_023246885.1 Microcaldota archaeon | reverse complement strand
TGGGAAAAAGCTATAAAAGAAAAAATGAAAAAAAGTTAGAAAAACAAAACTATTTGCCGCGAGACGTTATGTAAAACGTGCCAATTTTGTTAACTGAATCAATATAGCTTGGATCAACCGCTGAAGCTCCTGCCTCGAGTTGGCGTAAAGATGGGTCTTCGCCATCAAATCCCTGTGCATAGGTTTGTATTTCTGGTTTGTCAACACACTTGGTTGGCTCACCATTGGCTTTTACTCGCAAGCTACGGAAGTCCAAATCAGTCCACACGTCAAAGTTTTCTCGTTCAATGTTTGAATTGTCAGCGCAGTCAACATCTGAACCGCCTAGCCCTAGGAACCCGCCGCCAAAGTCCATGTTGCCATTTTCATTTACAGTTAAATAAGCACGACGTGGAACATTCTCGTAAACTGCGCCGCCTATTATTAAAGCAGTTTGGGCAGTTAACAACGGGCCACAAGCAGCAGTGTAAACCTGGTCAAGCGTACCAACTGAAGCAGCAACATCATCTAATTTTACTGCGCAAGATCGGGCATCTTGCCCGTCTGAACAAGCACCAAAAGATATTGCCTGTTGTTTTGCCTCTTCTAAATCTGCCTTTGCGTCCTTAATTATTTCTCTTTGTGATTCACTTAAATAATCATCAGCCATGATCCTTCCATCAGGATACTTAAATTGTTCGGTGGCATCTTTTGCGCTTTTTAAGTGGTCAGCTACTTTAGTTATACCACTTACTTGGTCACGTACAGCTGCGGATGAAATTACACCTTTAAGCGCTTTTTGAATTGCACATGAACCGTCAAAGTCTACTGAAGTTCCGCTCGCAATACACAAGCATTTTGATAACGCTGCATCAACCACATTTGGACACGTGTACTGGGCTACTAAGGTAGCGTCTTTGAAAAAGCCAACTGCGTTTGCAATGTCAAGTGCTGTGCCCGCATAACTACATGCTGCTGCCCATTTGCCTGTGAAACTCGCGAAACCAGGAACGTCCATATCTTCTCCGGCTATTCCAGCAGTTATTTCATCAGCAATAGCCTCTCCCAGCGTAAGGTCATACGCTTGGTTGCCTACAAAACTGCCTAGAGTTGAACCAACTATTGCTCCGCCTGGACCAAAAGGCGCACCGGCTGCACATCCCGCAGCAGTAGTTGTTAGTTCGGTTGCTATGCACGAAGCTATTCCATTTACTATTCCGGCTGTCCAGCCAGCTAGTAGTGTTTTGCGCCTTTGTGCTGAATCTGCTCGGAAGTCATTTACTTTGAAAGTGTCTTTGTTGCATAAAGAGCAGTTGCTCCAAGTGAAGCATCTTAATACCAGCCGTCTCCACAGTTGTTGATGCATTGGCCGCCGTTAAATGATAGTTTTCCACATAAGGATAAAGTGTTTGAGCACCCGAATGTCGCGTAGTCAAGTGAGCCAACTGATATTGGCGCGTATTTTTTGTCTTGTTGTACGTTGCCGTCTTCTGGTCGAATTAAGTATTGCCAGTTGTAGTCATAGACTCCTTCTTCGTTGCGTTGAGTGCATTTTTCTCCTGATAAGCCTTGGAATTCAAAGTCAATTTTGCCAACTCCTTCTTTGCCAGTCCATAGCGCACCACCCAAGTGGTAAGTAATTGGAGTTTGCTTGATATCTACGAATGCGCTGTATGGAAACATTCCAAATGGACATGGACGCGGGGGGTTACAGTCTTGTCTCCTGCGGAACGCAGTGTTGCGTAGCACATTTAGCACTTCAGTTCGGCTAGATTCCATTGACTGCGGTTGGTCTTGAACATCTATATCAAACTGGGTGCCATTTGGTAGTCTAAATGACAATTTTCCTAAACCGTGAACATCTAGTAAGTCAACAGCATCTGGTCTTACGCCAAGTAAGCTAGGTGACGCAGATTCAACAGTTAATATTGGTTTTATCCCTTGAGTTGGAACTACAACTGCGTTGTCAAGCACAAAATAGTCAGTTGCTTCGTCTTCAGTTTCTCCTTGAAATATACGCACGTATTTGTCTGCAGAGTATTGTCGGTTGTTAAGTAAAACGTGCATGAATGAAGCGCCTACACCCAGTGATGGAACTGCTGGTTCATCCCATACTTTTTCGACTAAACGCACGGCATGATATTCTGGTTCAAAATTGACGCGTTCAAATGCAGGTGCTTGAGGTAACGTCGGTATTGTGCCTTGGACAAGCTCTGGTGCGACGTTTATGTTTAGCGGGATTTCAATTGCTTTTTGTGTGCATGTTGAAACTACGCGTAGAGTTGAAACGTTCTTTGTAACTTTTACGCTGTTTGGATCTTTTGAATAATACGCGCACCGGCTTGTAGAAGCGTCGTATTTCATCATTAATAATTTGTTTCCATAAGTGGAGTACTCATCTGGCAAAGAGAGAACGGACTTGGGGTCATTAACTTGTTCAAAGCAACCACTACTATCAAAAGTTTGGAACACTAGCTCTTGACAAGGTGAAGAAGAGAAGTTGAATAATAACAAAGACGCATCTGCCGGTAATAACGGGTCAACGTAGAAGTCAATTCCAGTGGCAGTAACGTTTGTTGCTGTACCGCCGTTGACTGACAATAAAGTTAAATCATCTTGAGTTGGGTTAGATGGCGAGGCATTGTAAAGCAACACGTAGTGTGATGGCAATGCGGATAGTGCAACGGCTTCTTGTGGCAAGCCAAGCATGTTTACTGTTGTTGCGAGCGTTACTTTGTTGCCGTAAGCTAAATTGATGTTATAATCTGGAATAGCTTGAAGTGAAGTTGGAGTTGTTAAAATATCTCCGATAACTTTTGCAGGTGTTTTGGAAACAGCATGGTAAGTGTTGTCGGTTATTGTCACTTTGAAACTAGCTGCGTTTTCTGGCATGCGTTGTTCGTCTTGGCGGATTACTGCTAAAACGTTTTTGTCAGTTTTGAAGGTTAATTCAGTCCCAGCATCAAAATCAGGGTTAAAGTCTAAGATTGAGTAGACAAGAGATAAACGTTGTGGGAAAGTATCATTGCGGAGTAAAGCTGGCCTTACACCGAAGCCTTCACCGCCGCGGTTTTCTCCTTGTCTAAATGAAAGTAAAAGACAAGCTTCATTTGCGCATTGTACTATTGTATCTGGAAGTGGAGCGACTTTGAAAGTATTGTAGTTTGTAGCAGCAGCGCATTCACTGCGAGTGGAAGTTTGTTGTTGTGTTCCAAGCACCGAATCAGATGGAGAGCGAGTGTAAATTCCGCCTGGTGAAACTGAATATGCACGGTAAGATACATTAAGTCTGTTTGGAGTGGATTTAGTAACTAGGAATGGAACCTTAACTTCGATAGTAGTAGTTCCTGGATTTGCGGTTGTGTTTTTGAATGCGCTTAGCCATTTGAAAGTGCCAATTTGTGCTGATGCAACGGGGTTGCCACAATTGCCAGTTGAATAGCTAGTTGCGCCGCGTAAGTTGAATTCGCCAGCATTTATTGAATGGGGATCATCTAAGGGGAATCCTTTGTAAATCAACGCATTGTCATTTCCAGTTGAAGTGGCCTCGTCACCTAAACGCAAATATGCACCTGCGCCAACGTCGTTTGGTTGGACATTAATTGAGAAGACAGCCGTGTAAATCTTTCCAGCTTGGAGTATGCGGAAGCCGGTTTCATCAGGCGTGTAGCTAGATACATCCATACCCTCTTGGTCAAGAATGTAGAAAGCGCCGTCAGGTAACACTTGGTTATCTGCTGTTGAACTCATTGTAACGTCAACTTGTTTTGTTTCACCTGGAGCAAGTGAAAACGTTTGTACTTTGTCAAAATAATTCGGGTTAGACGCCTTTACAGTGTACATCACTTGCGAAGCTAGTGTTAATTGACAATAATCACCAGTGTTTTCAACTGGGCTTTGTACATCAACGTTTGTCAGTGGACAACCAGCTAGGTTAACCGTTTCGCCGCCATAAGTGTAAGAAACAGTAAAAGTAGAACCAACTGCTACTGCACCCGTATGCATGTTTACTGTGCGGAGTTTGACAGTTGCAGCAGATGGAAGTAGTTGAATTGTTATGTTATTGTTAGTTAGAGAAACATCTAAAGTTGCTTCGCCAGTGAAAGAACCATTAACTACACGTATAACAACCGGATGTAAGGGCATGTTTGTTAATACCGCTACTCCCGCAGTAGTGGCAACTGTGGGAATTAGGAATCGATCGCTTGGAAACATCGCCGATACGTTGGCATTTGAAACAGGAGCGTTGTAAAAGTCAACTACATTTACATTTACATTCACTGAATTTTCAGCGGTTAGTTTCGTTAAATTAATTGCAGCAGTGTTGTTTGGCCCAGCTACTAGTACAAAAGGTTCAGAAACATATCGCACGTGGCCTGATGAATATGCAGATAAATAAACTGTTTTGCCAGCTGGAAGGTTTTGAATTAAATTAGTAACGCGAGTTAACCGAACTTGTTGTTTTAACCTTTGCTGCGGACTGGAAAGTGAATCCCAAATGACTAAATCAACTGCAAAGGCAGGCGAACGTGCATCGTCAGAAAATACAACAGTTAAGTTAGAGGCAGACTCGTTAGTTGGTAAAGCAAGTTGAACCGATAGCCCAAGGGGACCGCCTGAAACAGTTCGAGTTAGGGAAGTGCCGCTTAC
>JAHFHN010000014.1:0-4790 GCA_023246885.1 Microcaldota archaeon | reverse complement strand
GAGCAACGGTTGCACCCGGAAGGAAGCCAGTTGAATTTGTAACAGTGACAGTCACTGGATAAACTGAGTCTAGGTTCGTTCGGCTAGCGTCAGTTGAGGGATCGTCGTTTGGACTTGGCACTCCGCCAGCGTTTCTGCGCAAATTACTGAAATCAGGAATAAGATGAGTGGAAGACGAAAGCGTGATAGTGTGTTGAAAAGTTTCAGATGTTGGAGTGAACAAGTCAGTGGCAACTGGATAGCCTTGAGCAGTTACAGTAACTGATACAGGTGAACCAACTGGCGCGTTTAAAGTTGCTACCCCTTGACTTGAAGTGATTGTATTACGCGTTTCACCATTAACTACATATGAAACTTGCGCGTTGCCAACTGGCTCGCTTTGTTCAGTTGTGACTAATAAAGTTACGCGGCCTTGAGTTGAACCACTTAAGACAAACGGTGAAACTATACTATTAACGCCAACCATTACGCTACGAGAAACAGGCGGAAAACCGGCTTTTGAAACTGAAACGCGAACAGTTTGGCCAACTGTAACGCCGGAAAAAGAAGCTACTCCATTAGCATCTGTCGTCTGGCTTAAATTAAGGTTATTTGCGCCTAGCAAGACGACTGTTGCGCCATCAACAGGTAAACCAGCTGCAGTTTTTACGCTAATTGACAAGACGGTTGTGCTTGCGCTTTGTGGTAATAGGTTTGGGTTAAGAAAGAAAATTGCGCCACCAATTGCGATTAACAAAAGCGCGAATATAACTGGCAATGAGGGAATTCCTTTGCTTTCCATTACGCCGATCAAAGGCTTAAAGTTCAAGCCATTATTAGCTAGCCATTCAATAAAGCTATAATACTTGTCTTCAATTGAATAGTAAATACTTTTTAAACCCAAAAACACTCACCCACCTAATATAGCTTAAGTGGTTAGTTCGAACATATTTAAAAATGTCCCTTTGGAATAAAAATAGCAGCAAAAAGTACGAGAATAAAAAAACAAGGCAAAAAAATGAAAATAATGGAAAAAATCACAGAAGAATGCAAAGAAGCAGTGCAAAACGCAGTTAAGCAATTGTACAAAACAAAAGAAACCAATGCAATTCCACGCGTTGAGACCAACATTGGGCAGAATAGAAAAGCAGATGCAAGTTGTTCAATTGCATTTCAATTATCGCGCGAGTTAAAGAAGAGCCCAGTTGAAATAGCCGAAGAAATTGCAAAAAACATAAAACCATCTGAAACAATTGAAAAAGTCAGCGCATTAGCTGGTTTTGTGAATTTTACTTTTTCACAAAAATATTATCAAATTGCATTAAATGAAAATCAAAAAGAAGACATAAAAAAGAGTGGAAAAGAAACTGAAAAGACTAAGAAAGAAAAAACAAAACAAAAAGTTATAATCGAATACTCGTGTCCAAATGTTGGCAAGCCATTGCACATTGGGCATATTCGTGGAACTATTTTTGGCCACGCTTTGAAAAAAATTCGTGAGCAAGATGGCGATCACGTAGTGTCATTTAATTATCTTGGCGATTCAGGCAGCCAAGTTGCAAAACTTTTACTAGCACTTGAAATATACAAGAATTTACCAGTGATAAAAACTGAAAAAGACTTGCTCGCGTATTACGTAAAGATAAACGCAGAAATAGAGCAAAGCGAAGAATTGCAAAAAAGACAACGCGAGATCCTTGAAGCAATTGAAAATGGCGATAAAAAAATACAAGCTAGCCTTGACAAAGTGCGGAAATTGTCCATAACTGCATTTGATAATAGCTATGATTTACTTGGCGTAAAATTCGATGAAGTAATTGGAGAAAGCGCGTTTATCCAAGACGGTAGAAAAGTAGTGCAAGAGGCAATTGAAAAGAAGATCGCGTTTAAAGACAAGGGCGGAGAAATTGTTGCTAAACTAGAACCAGAGCTTCCGAACACTATACTGACAAGAAGCAATGGGACAACACTTTACCTTACACGCGATTTGGCGCTTGCTGACTACAAGTTCAGTAAATACAAACCAAGCGAAAGCGTGAACATAACTGGAAGCGAACAAAATACACATTTCAGACAAGTCTACGCGATTTTGCAAAAGCTAGGCAGAAATTATAATAACAGGCACATTGGTTTTGGCTTGCTTACATTTGAAGGAAAAAAACTAGCTACGCGCGAAGGCAAAGTGATACTGCTCGCGGATATAATTGAAGAAGCAAAGCAAGAGGCAAAAGAGCAGATAATGCAACGCGAACCGTCGCTAAAAGGAAAAGAACTAGAAGAACGCAGCCTTGCAATTGGGCTTGCAGCACTTAAATTTGCAGTGTTAAAAGTAAGCCAAGAAAAAAATATTGTTTTCAACTTCAAACAAATGACGTCATTCGAAGGCGACACAGGCGCATATTTACAATATTCACTAGTCAGATGCAAAAGCATATTACACAAAGCAAGTGAAGAAAATGCACTAGAAGAAAAAAATATAGGAAAAAGTAAAAAACAAAAACACGAAGAACAATATACGTTTAACTCTGAAGAAAAAGAACTCTTGTTATTGCTAAGTGCATTTCCAGTTGTTGTACATAACGCAAGCAAGAGCCTTGCGCCGCACATTTTGTGTGACTATTTATTAAAAACAGCTGCAGCGTTTTCAAAATTCTACTCGCTTCACTCAGTGCTAAACGCTGAAGATGAAAAAACAAAAACACAGCGTTTGGAAATCGTAAAAGCAACGGCGAACGTTTTAGAAAACGGGCTCAACTTGCTAGGGATAACGACGTTGGAAAAAATGTGAGTTAAATGAAAAAAGAATACAAAGAAGGAGTTATGGTCATTGTACAAAATTTAAAAAATCAATTTCTTGTTCACCATCGTAGTACAACAAGAAAAGTTTTTCCCGAGCTATATGAACTTGGAGCCGGCGGAAAAGTTGAACCGGGTGAACACCCTCAAGATGCTGCAAAAAGAGAGTTAAAAGAAGAAGTGGGAATAATTGATGACCCAAAATTTTTGTTCAATTTTCCATTTGATTATAAACCATACGGCGGCACAATAAACGGCATTACGCATATTTTTCAAACTATTTATGATAATGAACTCACCGGCACTTGCGATGAATTTCAATGGACCGGATGGATGAATAAAGAAGAAGTTGAAAAAATTGCTTTGTCTGGTAAAATGTGTCCAGATACAAAAATAGCCTGGGAAAAGTTCAAGCAACTTCTTTAAACCCGTTCCAGAAGTTTCGTTCAGACAGGCCGAGTAACTTTATTTTTTTCCCTTTTACTAGAACAGCTTGTTTATCTGTAAGCGCAACAATTGGATACTTTGTCGTCGCTGCTTTGTCAATTATTTCACGGTATTTTTCCACGAAATGTGCCATGACTAAAAACGGCGCTAAGTTGATTCCTTTTGTATCCGTCAAGCCAAATCTATCACGTTTTGGTTCTTTCCATAACGCCATTTCAATTGAAGGACACACGAGATAACTTCCGGCACTGGCGCCCACATACAGCGCACCACGTTTGATGCAAATTGGAAGTAATTTATCAAAACCACTTTCGCGGGCATAACGCAGTAAAAAGAAAGTGTTTCCACCGCTTACAAATACTAGGTCTTTATCTGCTAATATTTTTTCAAGCTGGGACTTATTTTTGCCACGCAAATCTAAATCTTCTATATGAGTTATGCCGCAATCGCGAAGCGTTTGCTTGTCCCTTACAAGCCACCATGGTTCTTTTCCACCGTAAGTTTCCGGTGGCATGCCATAAGCGCCGGTAACTACAAAAACTGCGTTAACTTCTGAAGGTTTTTTTGGCAATAGTGAAAGAAAATCTTTTTTTATTTCTGGCACTATTCCAGCAGAAGTTAGCAAAACTGTGTTCATAATAATCCCGCAAATATTTGCTTACATCATTTATACTTAGCTAAGGCGCTTTCTATTCCACAGCGTATTTTATTATTTCAAGTGAACATGCTTTGTGTTTTCTGCAGTACTCTTCGCACTTTTTGCTGATGCTGTGCTCCCTATATTCTGATCCACATTCCCTACAAGCGTATAATCTAGCCATTTTTTTATTCACCACAATTTTTGTTCATGCTTTTCCACTGCTTCCTAATAATTTTATCCTGCCCTCCACTATGTTCTGCATTAATTGAATTGAAGGAAGAAGTAACTTACGCGGGTCAAACTCACGTGGATTTTTTACTATACTTTGACGCAGCGCAGCTGTAAATGCAAGCCTGAGGTCAGTGTCTACATTGACTTTGTTAATGCCGTTTTTCACTGCTTTTTTCAATTCTTTTTCTGACACGCCTTGAGCAGACCCTAAAATCCCGCCAAAGTCTTGGCTAAGTGAAATTAAATCATGCGGAACAAGGGAAGCACCGTGAAGTACAAGTGGCATTTGAGTTGCTTTTTTAATAATCGACAAGCGGTTTATGTCAAGTTGGTTTTTTGAATCATTGAATTTGAAAGCACCGTGAGAAGTTCCAATTGCAATTGCAAGTGCATCGACTCCCGTTTCTGCAGCAAATTCACTGGCTTTTTGCGGATCAGTGTAAATAATTCGCCTTGACTTTGCGTTATCTTCAGCTCCACCAATTGTACCAAGTTCAGCTTCAACTGAAACGTTTTTCTCTCTAGCCATTTTTACAACTTGTTTGGTTAACTCAACATTTTTTTCAAATGGTAAATGCGAACCATCAAACATAACTGACGAATAACCCGCGTCAATGCACTTTTTTATCAATTTTAAGTCAGTACAGTGGTCCAAGTGAAGTACAACTGGAACATCGGCATCAGCCGCTGCGGTTTT
>JAHFHN010000115.1 GCA_023246885.1 Microcaldota archaeon | reverse complement strand
ATTGCCAGTTAGTTTTGCAAGTTCAATTTGCAGTGGCAACACGTTTTGAACAATTGCGAGGCACGCAATCGAATCGTTTATACTATAATGAACCAAGTAGTCAAGTTCTTTTTGTGTGCCGTGATCCCACATTTTGTGAATATCTTTTTTTTCAATATCAGCTTTTAAGTTTTTGCCAGTAATTGCAAGTGCGGCATCTTGTAAACGCATTCGCTCTAGTTTAAACGCACCTATGAAATTAAGAAAAGCAATTACAGGATAAGCGTCAAAATGTATTCTTCCACCTATAGAACTAGCAAACCTAATTCCTTTTTTGCGTGATTTAGGCAACGCCTTGTCTCTACCTAGCCTGAAGTCTGCTTTTAGCATTTTGGCGCGTTCAGTTAAGAAAGGCAAGTCAAATTCATCACCATTGTAAGTTGCAATTACGTCAGCATGATTTTCCCTTACGATTTCACAAAATCTTTCAAGCATTTCTTTTTCATTTGCTAATACTTCAACGTATTTTTCAGTAAACTTTTTACCGTACGTTAAAACACCAGAGTGTTTTTCAGTTGCATAGCTTATCATTAAACACGGGTCTCGCCTTGGGTCGCTTTTTACGTTTTTATTATAAGTTTCAATGTCAAACGCAAGCACTCGCAATGGCGGTAATTCAACTGAATCTAACGGAGTTATTGATTCAACTAAACTTCCGTTATGCTTAACTTCGACTAAACCCATTGGAGTTAATTTTCGGTCAAGCAAATACCGTAAAATGAACGGAATCTGGTGTTCAAAAGGTTGGCCAAATTGTTTTGACTCAGAAGCAATTAATGGCACATTGCCAGGGTGACTGCAAATTACTTTTAGTACAATTATTTCCTTGCCATTTAGTTTTTTCTTCACTTTTTCAATTGACACTGGCTTGGCTTCTGCGCCTTGATAAAAAGCTTTAATTTTAAGCACTTTTGCCTCTACGGTTTCATCATCGCTATTGGGAACTAAGTAGAAGTATGGTTTGGCTGAATTGTCAAATAACCTGAACACTTTTCCATTATCTTGGCGCTTTAACACTAGCCGTAAAACTGCTCCTTTTGTAGCTGCGTAGTCAATGTGAAGTAAAAAAGCTTTTGACATTATTTTAAACAAGTACATTATAAAAGGCAGGCAACGTTTAAATCTTTAGAGGTAGTTTGTAATAATATGCCTGCAGAAGTACGTACAGTTGACGCAATTAGATCTGAAGTTAAAAGCGTTGACTCGAAGATAAATTTACTAGCTGAAAAAATCAAGGGTTTAGAAGGCCAAAATTTAACTATTGCTAATTCTCTGTTCAAGCTCACTGAACGGTTGAAGAAATTAGAAGAAAATCGCGATGGGAACTCCGCGCACGTAGACGTTGAACAAAGCCAAGACATTGGAGATTTGCGCGATAAGTTTGAAAAAGCAATGACGGAAAATGAAGCGATTAAAACAGAATTGTACAACTTGAAGTACACAATTGGCTTGATTAACCCACTTGAATTTGTAACTGTAAGGCAAATTAACGAAATGGTAGATGAGCGAATGGAACAAAAGCTTGAAGAAATGAAGAAAAAAACAGCTGCAAAGAAAGAAAAACAAGAGTAAGCAAAAAACATCAGTGTTCAAATTATGGAAATGCGCTCACATGAAGAGATACAAGCAACTCTAACTCATCCAAAAAATATCGAATAGTCTCTTACTTTAAAACGCAAGCAGGTTTGATGCTAGAACCCCAACTGCTGAAACTTAAGAAAGAGTAAAAAAACTCTAATTTTCGCTGCACGCTGAGTACGTTGGCCTTATTTTTACGCGTTGTGGTGCATTGCCTTTTTGTGTGATTACTGCATCACTTGCTAGCATTTCAACTTGGAAATCCGCTGTTTTGTAAAATGGCACGTCTTTTTCATGTTCAGCGTGGCATAAGATGGAGACGTTGGAACCCGTGAATTTTGAGGCGGCTAGTTTAAGCAACGATTGTACTTTTTTGTCGTCTTGTTCAAAAACTAGGAAGAGTGGTTTAGTTTTGTCTATTTGTTCAAGGAACCCGATTGTGAAAAACGCAGCGGCTTCTTCAGTGCATTTAGAGAGATTCACGTGAATAGCTTTTCCAAGTTGAGATGAACTTTCACTGCGGCTACTGTGTGAGAAAATGCCTTGGAGTGACAAGTGAATTAGTTTCTGTACTCTAGCGAGTTGGAGTTGAGTGAACTGGTTTGCTTTAGCTTCGTTTACTTTGTCAATACCCCCAGCTTCTATTGCTTTTGCAAGATAGGGTTCAAGTTCAGAGTCTTCTAAGCCAAAAACGGAGAGGAAAAAATCGGGGGAAAAATGAGTTGGTGAAACAAAAGCGTTTTTGCCAGGGGTTAATTCTCGCATTGGAAACCCGGTTGAGAGGCCAGGCAAGGAAAAAGCAGCGTAGTCAGCTACTTCTAAATTATTTGGTTTAGACAAACCAAGGAAGCTATTAGTTGAGTCTAGAATGGCAACGTTTGTGTTTTGTTGCAATAACTCTTCGGTTAACAAGTGCAATACGTGTAATCGCTGTTGTCGTGTTCCGCCAACTACAATTCCTTTTTTTAGTGAAGGTACAGCGCAGTAAACTGCGTCGCCGTTTCTATCTTTGCCAATTAAGCTTTGTGCGGGGTGCAGGTTATGTTTTTGAGTTGTTTTTAGTGAGTGTAAATAAGAAAATAAAATGGACGCATCAGCTAACAAGGGGTTTTGCC
>JAHFHN010000114.1 GCA_023246885.1 Microcaldota archaeon | reverse complement strand
ATAAACTACAGCCGTTTTACAAGGAGATATACAAACGGCTTTGTATCACTAATAGACAACTCAGGATGTACACTGAAAGCGAATTATACAGCGCAATTATACAGAGAAAGGCAAATGAAGCACTTCTCAATGAGCGACTTACAAACGGAGCGGGAATGTACACTGATGCATCAACTGGTAAATTGATGGACGAGAAGGAAATCAAAACTGCGCTTGAAAACGTTGAAAAAATTGAGTCAAAGCCACAGTTGCTCTGCGCTTGCCCTGGCAAGGTAAGTGGGAAGGTAAGGATCGTGCGCAGCCCAGAAGACATTAAAAACTTCGAGCAAGGCGAAGTGCTAATCGCGTTGTGGACTTGTGTCGATTATTTACCTGCTATGAAAAAAGCAGCTGCGTTTATCACAGAAGGTGGGGGAATAACTTGCCATGCAGCAGTAATTGCGCGTGAATTAAACACCCCGTGCATGATTGGCTATAAAGATGCTACAAAATTATTTAAGAATAACGACGTTGTTGAAGTCGATACTGAAAAATTAAGCGTGAAAAAAATATGAACAGGCTACCAACTTACATTGATTTGACAATGCCAGTTAATGCACATTTACCCGTTTATCCGGGAGACGCAGCGCCGTTAATAAAAGAAATTATAACTCAAGACAAAAAGTGCACTATTTACCAAACCGATTTTACGCTTAATTCTCACACCGGCACACACATCGATGCTCCGTGGCACATGGTGAAAAATGGAAAAAAACTAAAAGATTTTCCACTTGAAACGTTTATTGGAGAGGCTATTTTGTTAAATTGCGTTGGACAAGAAGAATTATGTGCTAATGTAAATGAAGTGAAGCGAGGAGACATCGTGTTGCTAAGAACTGACCACTCGAAAAAATTCATGCAAAGCGATTATTTCACAAACAATCCAATTGTAAGCGAAGAATTAGCAACTGCGCTTGTTGAAAAACACATTAATATTCTTGGGATTGATTCGTTTTCTCCAGATAATTCACCGTACGACGTGCACAAGATTTTATTTGACCACGACATCTTAAGCTTAGAGAATTTAGTTAACCTGGATAAAATCAACAGTAAAAGATTCAAACTCTACGTGTTACCGTTGAAGTTAGAAAACGACGGCGCGCCATGTAGAGTAATTGCAGAAATTTAGAAAAACACAAAACTAATAGCATTTAATCATAACCAACAAATGCTATTCACCAAGTGCAACAATCATGGTACAACCCCGCCCAATATTTTCCGAAAAAACGCGTTTGGTTTATGCTAAGCTTGACACAGAGCTGCCTTTTGACAAAAGAGCTTTGGCAGAAATGGAAAGACGCCGCATAATAGTACGCATTAAAAGCGTGCCACGCTTACGCAGACAATTCGAAGCTGCTGGCAAAACTCCAGAAGATATTGAACACTTATACGCAATTCCATTTAGGAAACCTTTTGATGCTAGTGAAGAAGGCCGCAACGTGAATGAAACAATTCACCAACGCAGCATCCATACGGTTAACTTGCCTGGCCGACAATTTGTGTTTAAGGGCACAGGTGCACACGGGCAGCCAATAAGCTTTGCAAAATCTCCTTCAATAATAACTGAACGGCGATTTTATGGAAGCGCTACTTTGGAAGGAGTAAAAATAGCAGTTGACACGCTCGCTGCATTAGAAGAAGAATATAAAAAAGCTAAACGTGAAAAAAATGCGCTTGTTAATTGGGCGGCGCAACATGGAGTGACGGAACTTCCAGTGATAAAACACGCGGCGGTTTTCAAGCCCTTGCAACTTGTAGTAGGTAAGAAGATAAGGCGAGTCGATATAACTAGACAACAATTTGAATTTATGAAACTAGACGAGTTTTTTGGCCAAGAGCGGGTACATGCATACACCGCACAGCATCCGGAAAGAATACCTGAATTTCACCTTGATGATGCAAGAAGAGCGTGGATTAAGAAGCACATGAAAGTAAGAGATGTTGAATTGGATGCAAAACGGAAGTTACTAAAACAATTTGTTGCTCGCGGATTGGTTTTGCTTCACATTGCAGATAGGCGTAAAATCGGGTTATGGCAGGATATGATGGGGTCACCGTTTGCAAGTCGAAACGCAAGTCCGATTGAATTCTTTGATTTTGACACCGGATACCCTCACACAGTAAACGATGCGCTTGAAGATAAGGACAAATTCGGAGTTATGGAATTTGCTAAGACAATCAGCTTATTTGGGCAGCGGCTAATGGGTGAAAATTGGCGCACGGCATTTACAGATGAAGAGACTATTACGGGAATTCGCGGTGCGCTTGTATACGGGCGTAAAGGAAAAATAAAAGAAGTAGACGAAATAGTGAATAAAATAGTCTACAATAATTTATGGTAATAAATAAACTATTCAATCTTAACTGTTTTTCCTTCTTGTTTCTTTTCACTTGGTTTCTTTTTCTGAATTACCACTTCTAGAATACCATTTTTGTAAGTTGCTTTTGCAGTGTCTTCAAAAACTAACGCAGGTAATTTCAATGTTTTGGCGAACTTATGATGCGAATCATGAACTGAAATTGAAATACTTTCAGGCGTAGTTTTGAGTTTAATATTGTCCTTTTCAACGCCAGGTAGTTCTGCAATTACGCGAATTTCTTTCTCGTGATTAATTACATCCACTAATGGTTCGCGTTCTTCTTTAACTTCACCACGGTTAACGTTTCCAAACTGCTGGACATGCGGTTTGCCATC
>JAHFHN010000013.1:1799-10805 GCA_023246885.1 Microcaldota archaeon | reverse complement strand
GCAAGAATAGCCCAGCCATAGGTCATCAGGTATTCAAGCGCGCTTTGTCCACGTTTCATTTTGATTAAAACCTCCTAAGAATTGTTCGTACTATTGGTTCGTATTGGGTATTTTTAAAACAATATGTCAAGACGGTAGGAAAAACAATACAGTTGCGTTTCAGGCAAAAGTGGGAAGTAGAATGACGCGCAAAAGAGCAGAGGATAAGAAGAAAACCCCGAGGGAAACAAGGAGGAACAGCGGAACGTAGAAGACTCCTTTTATTAATTTTCCAGTTTGGATTAATGCAAGTATAAATGCGGCAGACACTGAAGTTATAATTATACTAGCTATTGCAAAGAGTTTCTCAACTTCAGTTAAAGTCATCGATTGTCCAGCATTTGCTCCAAGTATTGGGAGAGTAGCGAACCCAGATTGTTGTGCTATAGCAGGGTCTATGTTTGTTGCAGTTACTTTTTTCTGGAAGACATTTTCATTCATTTCTGAGTAAAAAACTGAGACTGAAAACAGTAATGGTGCTATTATTATCCCTGCAAAAACAATGAACATCGAATAAGTGGTTGTTGATGTAACGATCTCTTGTTTTAGCTTCTGCAACATGCGTATGTCATTTGCTACGTTTTCCAGCAAACTGGACATTTCTCCACCAAGCGATATCCCTTCTACTATAAGTTTAACTGCGCGTTCAAGTATAGGAGAACGGACTCGGTCGTTCAATCTCTGAAGTGCAACTGCTATTGGAACTCCGCCGAAAGAATCTGCAGATACTCGCTGTATCTCTTCTTGTAATGCGCCAAACTCTGGCAGTGCAGCGCCCCACACTGCGTTTTCAAGAGTCATGCCTGCGCGTATGTTCGTCGATATTATTTGCAACGCGTGTGGGAGGACTTGTTCTATTTCGCTTGCTCGTGCATCAGCAGTTGATAATAGTAAGAAGTAAAAAAATGCTAGTGATAGGAAAAAGAAGCTTATTGGAACTCCGGCAGATATGGCGGCATCTCTAGTGTAAAATTGTACTGAAAAGAATGCAATTAGAGCTAATGATAAAGAGAAAAATAAGGCGAATCCAATGTAGGCGCGGGGGGTTATTCTTTTGAAACCGCCTTGAGCGATAAGTTTTGCTATTGAATTGATTACCTTTTTTGGAAGAAGGGTAGACAACTTTTCGTAAATGAATTCAAGTACCATGGAGTTAAATGGCGGGCCTCCTTGTACCAACTAGGTTTATGAAAAACAACTGAAACAACAGCATAACGAAGAGTATTGCTGGAAAAATAATTACTGGAATTGCAGCGTGTATAAAAGTAGACAAAACTATCAGGGTGGTTACACCTAAGCTTGGAAATATAATTGCAACTAACATGTACATCATTGTCCATGGAGATAGTTCTTGCCCGTAGCGCCTTATTTGTTCCAAGCGCTCGCTTGTTAAATCATCAAGTTGTGCTTCAAGTGCAGTTGAAATATCTGAACCAACTTTAAGCGCATTTGAGATTTGCCACAATACGCGCTTCATTCCATTTGAAGGGGTGGAGGCAGATGCGTCTGCAAGTGCGTCAGCTTCAGCAATTCCGCTTTCAACCTGGTCAGTTATTTTCTTAAACTCACGCGACGCTTCGCCATAGTCAATGGTTACTGATTTCATTGCAGAGAAGAGCGTTACACCAGAATGAAGTTCAATTACTACTTGGCGAACTGCGTTGATTAAATTGACGTCAATTTGTCTAGCTCGACGCATGGACACTATAATGGGATAGGATAGTATTGATAGCAAGGTAAAAATCGACATGAAGCACGCAATTGCTATTGAGAGGATAATTAAGTCGCGTTGGATTAAGTAGCCAATGAGGCTCAATAGTACAAACAAAAAAAGTGAGTTGAATAGTGCGGCAGTAAATGCCATTGCAGAATACTCGCGTGGCGAATAGTTGTATTCTGCTTGCTTAAGCCAGATTCCGAGTAAAGGAAAAAAACTAGATAGAAATCTGCCTAGGGCGATGAAGTATTTAGAAGTGGGATATAAGACTTTTTCAGGTAAGAGAGAAAAGGGAATCATCATATCAGCCTAGCAAGTCAGTGAAGCCTTTGTCTTTATTGACTAATTCAAGCACTAAATCAGGGTTTCGGTAATAATCTGCGGATATTTTACCGACTTCTTCGATTTTGAATACTTTGTGCTTAACCATGGAACTTAGTATGTTTTGCTTTTCTTTTAAGTCATCAAGTACTTCTTTTTCAGTCCAGCCCGTGTGAAGTGATAAATATTCTAGCACGCGTGAAAGTTTTGACACAGGGATGAGTTTATCCTGGCGCGCGTCCCATGAATATGCTACATTGAAACCCACCCCATTGCCATGCGGGCTGACTTCTGCAACTTGAAAAGTGCGCCTAATACCAGTGCGCCTCTGGCGGTATTGTATGATGACTAAATGCAACGCACCTAATACGCTTTCGGGTAAACTTATGGGAGGGTTAGTTAACCGATTTTTTACTTGTGCAACATCATCTGCGTGAACAGTTGAATAAACCGCATGACCAGTGTGCATTGCTTCGAATAATACTTCTGCTTCACGCTGTCGCCTTATTTCCCCCAGTACGATTCTATCTGGCCGCATTCTCAATGCGTTTACCATTAAATCAAGTAATTCTACTCCACCTTTGCCCTCAGGATTAGATTGCCTGGTTGCCATTGGAGTCCAGTGTAAGAAATCATGCAAAACAAGCTCGCGCGTGTCTTCAAGTGAAATGATTCGCTGGTTTGGCGGCGTAAACGCTAGAATTGCATTAAGGAGAGACGTTTTTCCAGAAGCGGTACCGCCGCCTACAAGTATATTTAATTCATATTGAGTTGCAAGCCAACAAAGCGCGCCAACTTCCAAGTTAACCGTATTTGACTCTATTAAACTAGCCATTGTCCACGGGTCCTTTGCAAACTTCCTTATGGTTATACTGTTGCCTTTTGTTGAAATTGGAAATAAAGTTGCATTAACACGATCACCCGATAAGAGGTTAGCGTCCATCAATGGCGCCAAATTATTTATCTGCTTACCCACTTTACGCCCGATTATAGCAGAGTAGTTAAGGATCTGTTCTTCGCTTTGCAATAAAATATTGGTTTTAAGCCAACCGAATTTTTTATGATAAACCCAAACTGGCTCATGAACTGAGTTAACAACAACTTCTTCCAAATTTTCATCTGCAAGCAACATCTCGAGCTCACCAAGCCCAAGCATCTCTTGAACTAGCTTACCGATTATAACGGCTTCTTCTTGCGGAAGCATATTTCCAAATTCGCGTTTTACTATTTCCTTAGCTTTTTCTTGTATTTTTTTACGAATTACATCAGCTTCGCGCGGGTCAAGCAACTCAGATAATTTTATTGGAACACTTTCTACAATTTTTTGTTTTAAGAAGTCAAGTGCAACACGCGTCGCTTCCTTTAGCTTCGCTCTCCTGAGTTCGTAGAGATCTATAACTTCATCCTTCTTGCGAATTATGGCAACTTCTGCAGGCACACCATAAGCGGATAACGGGTATTCAGCTAGCACAGTTTGATCTTGCGTCATAAGCGTTTCCTCCGCTTCAAATAATGCTGACGCACCTCATTAGGGCGCCGCTTTAATGCACGTTTTGCTTGCTGAAAGTCACCGTGGCCAACAAACAAAACATCAGCTTGCTTGTCATAATTCTTTTTCTTACGGGTTGGCTTGTGTGGCTTTATTTTGGCATTTGTAAATAACGATTTAACCCACTTGATTATTTTTTCAATTAAGTTCAATTCACGCGTTACGTTTTTGGTGTTTTCAAGTGAATGGAGTTTCTTCTTGAATTCAATTAGACGATTGTAAAACTGTTCTTCAGTATCTGCCAGTGTTTTTACTTCGCTTGAAAAAGCAGCTAGTTGGCCAAGAGCAAGGTCAATTTGTTTTTCAATTTCTTGAATATCCGTTTTAGAAAATTCGCCTTGCATTTCTATATCCTTTAACAGCGCCTCTGCAACTTTAACCCTGCGGCTTATATCTTTTTCAAGAAATTCTAATAAATTTTCAGCGGCTAGCACTTCCCGTTCTATAGCCATACTCTGTTCAATAGATGCATTTTGAGCAAGCTTCTTTACTTTTTCAATATTGCGGACATTTTCGTCTTTACTTTCACTATTTTTACTGGATATGACCATATCCCCAAACCCATAATGAATTTCAACAAATCCCCCTTGTTCAAGAAGAAGCGCAATACGCTCAGCTTGAGAAGAATTAATTGCAAGTGCAGCGGCAACTTTAGAAAGTGAAATCTCCTTATTGGTTTTAACATAGTCAAGAAAACGGTCAATTACAGTTTCAATATTTTCATACTTTGACATATAAGACGAATTACGATAGCCCGGTTTAAAACCATGGCGCCTTTACTGAACTTGCGTCTTAATTGAATAATTTGCTAAGTTATCGCGCACTAGCAGCTGTGTTGAAAAGTCAGTCCAGAAATTAGTCGTATCAAAAACGAACATGCTTTGTAAAGTTAAGTTTATATTGCAATTTTCACTTGCAGGTGCAGTGCTTTCAACACGAAAACGCCCCTCGTTGCCAAACCTCAGCCTAACTTGGCAAGGTGAAGATTTTATTGTTAGCACAGTTTCATCGTTTTCTAGCCAGTTGAAAGTAGTTGCATCACAATTAACTCGTTTTGTATTTCCATTGTTAGCGCCATAAACGCCCTGGCAATTGTAGGTTTTTGAATTATTATCACGAATCATGAGCGAATAGTTTATGCAACCAGTTCCGCTTGTGCAGCCAAAAACTTCATCAAAATCGGTATCCCACTCGATGTCGTTTTGAGTACAATTATTGTAAATTGAAGGATTGCAAGTGAAATTCATTGCAGTTAAGTTTATTGAAATGTTTAAGGCACGGATATGCGTGGAATCACACACCGGAAAGCCATCTTTAACATGATCGTAGCACACTATATCCAATTGTTTTTTAGTTAAGTCTGGAAAGCTATATGTCATATTAAATGGCAGAATATGGAACTGAACCGTATTGTCATTACAATTTTTTTTCCCAAAACAACTGAAGTCAGTTATTTGTTGTCCATCTGCAGAATAGAAGCCAATTGAGGTATCTGGCCCAGCATAGAAACTTTGAGTGAAATTTGCATAAGTGGATAATTCTTGAGAAATATTTTTAGAAGATGGTAAATCCATTACCACACTCAGAGTGTTTCCGGATTTAGTTGCATTAAAACCATCAGCTTTTGATAGATCTTCAGCAATGTCTTCCCACGAATATGTCACTTTTTCAGCCAGCAAGAGTGGTGATGGGTCAAACTTAGCTTGTTGGTAGAGAAAAGCTGCAAATAGCATAAAGGAAACAACTGAAATAACTGAAGCAGTGAAAAAGAATCCACGTAATTTTTTCATTTGTAACCAACTCTCAAATCAGTTATTACATACCGGTAATCTCCTGACTGTGAAACTAATGTAATGCGCCTAGTGGACGAAAATGGTTGCGAGATACTGGTAGTTGAAACGTTCATCGATCTATCAATTGTAAATCCACCATTATACTTATAAGACGTTAGGGAAAAATTAGCTGCCATATTAGATGGAACAACTTCATTCAAATAAATCAGCACGTCATTTTGAGATTTACTTCCAAGGGCAACACCGTCAAGAAAGCCAGTTTTTTCCATAACATTCAAAACATCTTGGCCGACTTGCTTAGTTACTAAATCGTTTGAAACGCTTTGCTTCATTTGTAAATCTGATTGACCGGAAAGTATCACGGCAAGTAAAAACAACGCTATTGCCATGTCCAAAGTGAAAAAAAACCCTTTTTTCATTAAACTTCAATTATCTCCTTTCTTTTGTTGTTCATTCTCCTACTTTCAAATATACAAACACGCGTGAACCATTGTAAATCGCAACTGATCGCAAACCGGTTGCAAGAGTTGAATTGAAATCACTTCCAACAACCGCAGAGCCATTGAAACTTGGCGCGTTGATTGAAAGAGTAGATCCATTCAAGTGAGTTAAGTTAAAATAAAACCGATAGCCTTGAATACCCAATAATTCAGTTGTGCGGCTCAAGTTTGTTTGCGATAAGTTAAGAAACGAAGCTAGCTTATCTGGTTCTATTACTACCCGATTGAGCGCAAGTCCAAGTTGCAATACGCTTGCCTGCGTCCAGTTAGATGGTTCGCCGGGAGATGAAAGCAAACGTGAATTTACAAAAGCAGTTTTTACAACTAGCTCGTCAAATTCATCTGGCGTCACTTGAATGTTGCCATATGCATTCATTAGAAAAACGTAAACTCCAGTAAACAACAGTATAGCAACAAGTGCATCTATTGAGCTAACTTGAGCTTTCATGTTATCCGCACCCCTTGTTGAGTTTTTACCACGTAATGTGTGCCGGGAGTGAGAAAGAAATTAGTTGCGCCAGTTGAGTTAGTTATGTTAAAAACAGTTATTCCACGCTGGCTAGTTTGCACGCCTTTGGTTCCATTCCAAGTTATGTAAATCGACGTATTTGAAACTCCAAAAGAATAGTTAAGCGCACCTGGAAGATAAGAAGGTAAAGTGAATTGAGTTGAAAGCGCATTTGAATGCCCGGTCAAGTCAATTAGAATTGCCGCTTTTGCAAGTAAATTATTTGCAGTTATAGCAACGTTTTGCTCTTCCAAGTTACTTGAAGTAAAAAAATTGCCTACTTGAAGAAAGATAAATATTAAGAAAACTAAGAGAAAAACGGTTATAAACTCAATTCCAACTTGCGCTTTAATCATGTTTAACCACTTATTGAAATATTTCCATTTGCATTAAAAGCTACGTTGAACGTATATCTTCCTTCTCCAAGTGGAAACTGGTAAACTGATAAATTAGCAAGTGTGAAAGCGTAAACATCATTTGGCCTGCCATCTGGACCTGGAATTACTAGAAGAACCTCACGCCCACGCGCGGTTGCATTTATTATGCCAGAAGGAAAGTAAGCAGATACTTGTTTACTTGATCCAACCCCTTGACTGGCAACTGCATCCGCAGCACTTGCAATTCTGTCAACTGCTATTCTTGCTTGAAACGCTCTACTTTGTACCTGAAAATTTGAATATAGATAGTAAGAAGCAATGAGAAGCACAACAGAGACAAGTGCAAATAGAGTTATGTACTCTACACTGGCTTGTGCTTTGCGTTGAGGAAAGTGCATGGAATTACCAAGCAGTGAAAATAGTTAAGCTTTGCTTAGCTTAACCGGAGTAGAGCCTCAAGTAGTACATAACTGCAATTCCAAGAATAAGTGCTATTATCTGCAATAAGTTCTCCTTTAGTTTAACTTCTTTATTTAGTTCCGGAATAATGTCAGAGGTTGCCACATACAATAGCCCACCGCCGGCGATTGGTAAAAATAATTCAATGAATTGAGTCATGTTAGTCAAAAAGAAGTAGGTTATCAGCCCACCTGCAATTGCAGTTAATTGAGCAAGGAAAGTATACAAAATAACTTTTTTCGGTTTTAATCCAGTTGAAAGTAACACGCCAAAGTCGCCGATTTCTTGAGGTATTTCGTGCAGGATAATTGCAAAAGTAGAAAGTACGCCTAGGTTAAAGTTATTTAGAAAACTAGCCGCAATTATAACACCGTCAAAGAAGTTATGTGCCCCGTCTCCGATTAACACCATTGCAGGCGTCAATTTCGCATGGTGTGCAGCATCATGTGCCCCCTTATGGTGGTGCCATAACAAGAGTTTTTCAATTATCAAAAACGCAACTACACCGAAAAGTAAGTAGAAAAACACACTTGGCCCAAGGTCAACAGCTGATTCAGGAGCAATGTGTATAAACACATCTCCGAGTATAACTCCAGCTGCAAAACTAACTATAAGCGGCAAAACAATTGCTAAGTGCTTCGGGTTAATTTTGAGGAGGAAAACGCCTAAAAAAGCAAGCAAGCTAACTAAAATTGTAGCTGCAAGTATAAACTCAAGAACCATAGGAATCAATACAAAAAAAGAGACAGTTAATAATATATAAACAAATTGTTAATAACTTATCTTGTTTTCTTTTTAAAAGGTTATTAAAATGGCTGAGATCATAAGCGCATCATTAGACGAATCTACTTTAAAAGAATTGAAAAAACTGCAAACAGAATACGGCTTCACTGGAAGAAGTGAAACTATTCGCTCTGCAGTGTTTTCGCTTTTAAATGAATCAAAGACATTAACGCAATTAACTGGAGACATAGATGCAGCGATCATAGTCACACATCCAGAAAAGCAGACAGCTGCGTTGTTCAAAGTAATGCACGAGTTTCAACTACTCATTAAGAGCCAAGTCCATTACCACTTGAATGAACATAAGTGCCTGGAGATGTTTATTTTGCGCGGCGAAGCACGTAAAATTGAACAAGTGTTGAAACTATTGAAAAAGGCAAAAGTTAATGTCGCTAAGCTTATTGTGCTCTAAGCCATGTGCCAATGGGAACACAAGCATCGCGAGCATAAGGCAAAGCCTTATCAGTACCTTTTTTCCTAAAACTTCTTATAAATATAAGATATCTGTTTTTTCTTCAGGTCGTAAAAGTGTTCTCACTCTTTTTGCATGATGCAACGCTTTCGTTTGTAACCGTAGAAAAACCGGGTTACGATATTAGCAATAAAAACGAGAGTGATTAATAGAATGAAATTCAGCGACATGAGTCTCAACGATAAAACGTTGGCGGCTTTAGAATCTTTAAACTTTTTTGAACCAACAGAAGTTCAAACAAAAACTATCCCATTACTTTTAAGTGGAGATGAACTAATTGTACGCAGCCAAACTGGAACCGGTAAAACCGCAGCTTTTGGAATCGCAATTATTGAGCAAATTATAGCTGACAAAAACAAAAAAGGGCTAATTTTAGCACCTACTCGCGAACTCGCCATTCAAATTACAAAAGATTTACGGGCAATTTCAACTAACCACCACCTACGCATATACGCTATTTATGGTGGAGACGACATTGGCAGGCAGTT
>JAHFHN010000013.1:0-1789 GCA_023246885.1 Microcaldota archaeon | reverse complement strand
AGAGTGTTGAAAAACGGTTACGATATAATCGTTGCCACGCCTGGCCGGCTTCTTGACCACGTTCAACGCAAGACAATTGATTTGCCAAAATTCAACATAGTTGTGCTTGATGAAGCTGACCGCATGTTAGACATGGGATTCCGTGAAGACATTAGCAATATCCTCTCTCGCGTTAGTTCCCACAGGCAAATGATGTTATTCTCAGCAACTATTAGCCACGAAATTCAAGATATTGCTGAAGAATACATGCAAAGCCCAACTCTTATCGAAGTCGGCGATGCTGAAAGAAAGAACAGCATTGAACAAAGCATGATTCGATTAACCCGCAAAGAAAAGTTTGACAAATTAAAAGAAATTATACACAGCGAACCAGATTCGCGCATCATCGTCTTTGTCGCAACTCAACGAGTAGCAGAATACATTGGCGGCAAACTAATGGATCAAAGAATAAAGTGCAATTACTTGCACGGCGGCATGCGCCAAGCTAAACGCGAACGCATAATGCGTGACTTCAGCGAAGGTAGATTTAGAATACTAGTTGCAACCGACGTAGCTGCACGAGGATTACATATTGAAGACGTAGCACACATCATCAATTACGACGAGGCACGCGATAAAGAAACACACTTGCATCGAATAGGCAGAACTGGCAGAATGGGTAAAACCGGCAAAGCCACTACTTTTGTAGAAACTGACCAAGTTCAAAGGCAACCATTTAAGCGACACGTGAGAAGACACGACACAAGAAGCGGCGGACGCTCACAACACCGCGGAATACACAGCAGAACAAGATACTAAATAAACGCAAACGATTTCTTCAGTTAGCGCCAGCTACCTATAAAAAAAAAACTATTGTGCTTCTTGCTTTTTTCTAGTAAAAACAACGTATAGGCGTACAGCTTCAAGGATTAGCGTAATGATTGCAATTGCTATAAAAGAGCCAGAATAAGCGTTTAGCATCCCGTTTGCGAAATCAACGCCAATACGGTAAGCGTGGAGAAAAATGAAGAGATACGCCAAGTATACTAATTTGTGTAGTGTAAACCAGTGATTGCCTAGTTTTTTCACTGCGAAGTCAAAAGAAGTGGCGAATAAAATAAAGAGAATAACTAATGCAATGTAGCCAACTAGGAGCCACGTGCCAGCGGCGCTGAACATGAGCGAAAATAAGGCAGGTACATCGTTATTGAAATTTACAGATAGTTGAGTGATGTAATGGAAAACTGCAAATACGAAGGCAGATACGCCAATTGCCCGCCTCGCCATGTAAAGCGATGAGTTTAGCTCGAATCTAGGCCATATTGTGCGAATTGGGGTAACTATAAGCGCTAAGGAAAGAAAAGTGAAAGCTAGATAGCCAAATGCGTTCGACATTGGCATATTAGCACTCCCATTCTTGCTAAATGAAAACCAAACAACTGCAATGAGAAGAAGCGCAATTAAGTAAACAACTATGCGCGCTTTTTGCACTAGCCAAATATTAATATCGCGTAGAGAAGCTGGAAGCATCATAATTAAATCAAGTAATTTAATGCAAGTGAATATTTAAAACAGCCAACAATCTAAAAAAAATCAAGTTTGCAATTTTCTCTGATTATTTATATAGAATTACAACTAGATTAGCGCAAAGTAATCCAAGCAACAGCGGCTTTGGCAAGTTTAGCACAAAACCTATAACTGCAATTAGTGCGGCAACTATTCCGAAAACAATTTGGCCATCTACGCGCGGCGTTGTGGACTTTGGTTCAACTACCATGAAAAATGCTAAAAAGAGTTGTGATGCAGCAAG
>JAHFHN010000113.1 GCA_023246885.1 Microcaldota archaeon | reverse complement strand
TTCATGCAAAATATTCGGCAAGCGCATTAAGTAGTAGTCGACTTTTTCTTTTGCAGCTACCATTTCAGCTTCGGCTACTTTTACTTTTTCTGGCAACTCCTTCGCTTCCCTGAACAACGGCACCGCATCGCTGCCTTTTTTCTTAGCTTCACCAATTTCAATTGAGATCTTATTCCTACGGCCACGAAGCGTTTCAACCTCAATAAGCAACTGACGGTACGCTTTATCTTTGTCAATTAAATCCGATAGCCAAAGCTGTTTCTCTTTATCCCCGCGCTTCGCTAGATCCTTTTGTACAATTTCTGGATTTTTTCGAATCAGTTTAATGTCCAACATAAGCTCACAACATCTGAATAACTTTTTACAGCTATCTTGCAACGCGCAGCATTTCGCTCCTCGCGTTTTCCAACTGCCCGCGCAGCACGTCTTGCTTGCGCTTTAAGTTGCCAACCAACGACGCGGAATACTTAAGCAACATCATTTCATTGTAAATGTCATTCATGCACTGGAAGTAATACTCTGCATCATCGTATTTTCCATCTTTGAGCGATAATTGTAGCGCTCGTCGCACTTCTCCAGAACAGTCAAGGAACCCTCCAAGGTACGGGTGAACTGGAATGTCAAGGTCTTCCGGCGTTGGGATTTCTTTTTTATCCACAACTGCGGAGAAAATCATTATCTCGGCGTATTCCTGCATTGGCGTATCTATAATGTTTGGAAACTTCTCGCCAACTTTTTTTAGCTCAGCAAGCTTTTTCTTAAGCCCCGCCATTATCTCCTTTGCTTCGTCTGGATTTTCAGTATGTAGATGACGAATAGCTTTAGCGCAATCGCGTATAAACTCGCGCGACAACCCCAATATCTTATCTTGGTTTTTTTCCTTTTCATCTAACTCGCTGGCAAGCTGGCTAACTACTTTCCCAAGCACTTTTGTTATTTTAGTTTGTTTCATTTAAAATTCCCCTTAAGCGTAAACGCGTTGTTTTCTATTGGCTTTCAATATTGCGGCTAGCCATATCACTATAATTATAAAAGCCGAGGTTGAAAAACATTGGGTTAAGAGCACACATGACGGATTACTACTTAATTGGACTAGGCGGGCTAATGCTTTTGCTCATCAGAAAAAGGTGAAGAAGAGAAAATGAACGCAGAAGAAATCATAAAAAAATACGCGCTTGACAAAAGCACTTGGACGAACAAAGGCTTTCATGGCGTACTTCACTACATGTATCCGGTAACCTATATGCCTTTCAAACCAATGAAAGAAGCTTACGGCGACTGGCACAGCATATTAATGGTGTTTTTTAAAGACGATTACGGAAACTGGTACTGGAACGACAACGACATGATTAGGCTTCGCAAGGATCTGATTATCAAAGTTGAAAAAGATGACCAGTTTCTTGATAAAGTGCTTAAAAAGTGGCAAACACTGGTAAAAAAATACCAACAAAAAACAGCACAAATTGACAAAACAAACCTTTCAGCACTCTCTGCCGAAAAATTTAACGCGTTGTACCAAGAATTCTTCGACACTTACGTAATGCAATACGGAATAGCTATTGGCGTACAAGATCCATTCAGCATGCATGCACAAAACTTTCTCGAACCTGCGTTTAAAAAATTTATAGAAGGTAAAAGTCGAGCAAACCAATTCAATGAACTCTACGCAGCGCTCCTTGCTCCGGTCCTTCCATCATTTGTAAACGAGGAAAAGAAAAGTCTCTTAAATATCCTAGTAAAAGCACAGGCAAATAAAGACTACCTAGCAATAATTTCACAAGGCTATGACTATGCATCGAGGCGCCTAGATGAGATGTCGGAAATTGAAGAAATGCTTGAAACGCATGCAAGTGAATTCTACTGGGTGCAAAACAACTACGCGAAGGTAAAAAGCCTTGACAAAATATATTTCTTTAACGAATTATGTGTCTTGCAAAAAGCGGGCGTAAATGGAGTAGCGGCTAAAAGAGAAATTGAACAACAGCTCGAAAACACCAAAAAAGTAAAAGCAAAATTAATAAAAGAGCTTAAACCACCAAAAGACTTACTTAACTTGATTAAAATCTCGGAGGTATTTGCCTACATACAAGACGAACGCAAAAAAAACGTATTAATAGCAAATCATTATCAAAGAAAGTTTATTGAAGAAGCTAGCCGAAGAACTGCGATAAGCTCGTCATTACTAGAATACACCATATTGCCAGAACTTAAAGAAATAATAAAAACCGGCAACGCTAACATAAAGAGTCTTACAGCACGGCGCAAAAACTGCTTAATAGTACATACGCGAAAAGGCCACGATATTTTTGAAGGTGATGAAACACAAATGGCACATAATAAATTATTTGGCCAGGTTGCAAAAGCGGATAGTACAGTAACAGGAAGCTGCGCATCGCAAGGCAAAGCTACTGGTAGAGCAAAAATAATTCTGAAAACGCATGATATGGTTAACATGCAAGAGGGTGACGTTCTAATTACTAGTATGACACGACCCGAAATGGTACCCGTAATGAAAAAAGCAGCAGCAATTATAACCGATGAAGGTGGAGTAACAAGCCACGCAGCTATTATTTCACGAGAACTTAGCATCCCATGCATTGTAGGCACAAGGAACGCTACAAAAGTTTTCAAAGATGGCGATTTAATAGAACTTGACGCTAGTAAAGGAATAGCTAGAAAAATTGGAGAAAAAGGAGGCTGAAGTAAAACATGAAAATAATTTCGCTAGGTGGCTCGCTTTTATTTGCTGAAAAT
>JAHFHN010000112.1 GCA_023246885.1 Microcaldota archaeon | reverse complement strand
TGAATTTCCTTTGCAGTTTCAACTAACTTATCCGACCACTTTGTAATGTTTGCGTTAATTTCTTCACCGTAACCCGGGTCTGTTTTTAGCTTATCTAGAATTGCAAGGCAAAACTCGTGACAATCTTTTTTTCCGTAGTAAAAGTGCTGGTCGTACTCGCGGTGAAAAGAAATCACTTTGTTGTAGTTTCGGCCAAGAGAATGGTGCATTTCATTTGTAAACGCATGGAGCCAAACTTGCGCGAATTGTAAAGTAATCCCAGGAATGTGCTCAGCTAACATCCACGAATCGCCATCGAAAAGATGCTCAGCTTTACTCGGCTCGCTAAACAGTTGAAAGTTAGAAACCATAAGAAATACCCACTATTTAGCGGCTTTTCACCTATTTATTTTTTACCCGCCACTTGGCGGCTCATCTTTCGGTTTCAAACATGTTTGTTTTGAAGTTTTTCTTTACATTATCCCACGTAAAGATTTTGCCATCCATTGCAACATAAACACCTACAGGCAAAAGTTGAACTGCCGTAATAGCGCCACCTAAGTTGAAGAAAGCATCTGAATTAGTTTTGTTGCCAAGCACAGCTGAGCCAACTAGTACAATGGTCTTTTTGAGTTTCTTCTTTCCTAAAAACTTAGCAGTTACTGGCATAGTCATAGTGCCATGAGTTATGACGATTTGCTTTTCTTTAGATTTCAAACAACGATTATAGATAATCTCGCGGTCTTCATCAGTTATGAACTTGCTATCTTTTTGCATTAATAATTCTAATTCGTATTCAACGCTCAAGCGCGCTCGTTCAAGAAATTCGGGAATAATAGTCAAATGCCTGGGGGGCGCTTTGTTTGCTGCGCTATACTCTAAGCCATCAATAGTGCCACCGGTTATAATTATGCGAATTGCCACGAATAGGACTAAACAAACAAAAGATAAAAGCACACTAGGTTGTTTTTCCCAAAAGGTATTCAAGCGCAACTGTTGCGTAATTACCCGAAGAAAGGCAAAAAGTTACTTTGGCTGGCTCTTTTTCAACTATTGCAAAGCGAGATATTGGCGAAATACTAGCACGGAGTGTGCCTTTGCTGCTTAATTCAGGAATACTTTTCAACTTGAACTGTGACTGTTGCATTCCTTCTTTTTCTAGCAACTCTTTTTCCACGTCAGTTATTACACTTTCGTAACCAACGAGGTTTAACAGTGGAAACACTTTGCCGTTGATAACTGATTCAGATAAGTTTGTTTCAGCTACGCGTACTTTTTCGTCTTGTGGAAAACCATAAGTGGCCTCAGCTTCGCAGTAGAACTCGCCTTTTTCTAAGTTGAACAACGTGCCATCGGCTATTTTTTTCTTAATCACTTCGTTGAATAAATGGCTTTGAAACGCGTGTACAAACAGCAGCATAGTGTGACGGGGAAGTTTGCGAAATGCGCCAATATAGTCAGTTGGATGTTGCGCCAAGTGTCCAATCATTGTGCGTTCAAATTTCAAATGTGACGAAAAATAGCCAAGCGCCGCTTTGAAGTCTAGCTCTTCTGCTAATTTTTTACGGCCGGCTACTGCTTCTTGATTTCGTTCATTTTCATCAGTGTAAGTCAAGTAATTCAAAACAGCTTCTTTCCAGTTTTCAGTAAGTAATGCTTTGCCAACTAAATGTGAATTCATGCGCAGGGAACCGAACCGCTGGTAGCCAAAGTAGTTTGGAAACAAGTAATTATTTGCCGCTGCGTTTTTCTCTATTTGTTCTGCGCTTATTTTCTTTCCACAGTTTTGTTCCGTAAGGGTAATCGTAAACTTGTTTCCAAGCAAATCACCAAGTTCAACTTTTTTATCGCTTACCCACGCACCGTTAATCGAAATATCCTTTACGCGAATGTTGAGAAGCTGTTCTGGCTTTGCGCCAAACGCGCTGCACAGTTGAACTGTAATTGCATTTCTGTCTTTTGCGCCTGCTGCGTTAAAGCGAGTTCGACCACCTCGAATCGCACGCGCAATTGCGTTTAACGCTTGCGCCGTATTCCATAGTTTCTTTTCAAGCACAAAGTGACAGAATTTACCGCCTTCGACATTTTGATGTTGTACAATTTTTTTATTTACTTCAAATATGGTGCCATCTAAGGCTATTTCTTCTACAATAAACTCTTCTGGGTTAAACTTGTACATGAGAGGGAAAGAATATTAGCTTGGAGAAAGTTAATTAAGTTCTCAATATGTGGATAGCTCGATTTAAAGTCTGGCATAAACAATCAGCCGCTGTTTTTACGCGCGGGAAAGACGTACAGTATTTTGGCTACTTCTTAAACAGTTTTTACAAAGGAAATAAACTCTACGTCAACCGCATTGCACTTATTTCCGGCAGCGACGCAGATTATTTAATCAAACAGCTTAAACAACAGAAATGGATTGACATAAAGTGGATTGAAGGTAACACAATGTTGTTTTGCAACGAAGTCGGCGGTTCTTTTCACACGCTTTTTTCTGATGGAACAGTGTTTTTCCTAAAGCCCATAATCGTAAAAAATGGTTTTGAGTATTGGGAAGTAGCAAGTTGGGACAAAAAACATATTAACACGCTTTTCCAACGAGTTAAAAAAGTTGGAAGAAAGACGGCTACAATAGAGTTACTTGAATTAAAGAATAAAAAAATTAGTGCGTTCTTTTCACTTGCGCATACTGATTTAACTCCAAAGCAACTTGAATACCTTAAAGTAGCATGTAATGAGGGATATTATGATTTTCCGCGCCGGGTGAGTTTAAAACAATTAGCGAACA
>JAHFHN010000111.1 GCA_023246885.1 Microcaldota archaeon | reverse complement strand
AATAATAATTACTATGTTGATTCTAGTGCCTTACGTGTGGTTCCGTTATATTTTATTTGCAATAATAGTGCTCGGCGCTGGGCTAAAAACAATTGACGTTTCAAAATGGGGCGTATGAGTGATTAAATGGACTTAACTTTTCTTTTCATAACCATTCTCATGATATTAGCCGCGCGTAGCGGAATGCTCTGGGTAGCAGTTGGTTTATTTATAGTTCTACTCTTAAGTGCCAAAAGTAAAATACTCATATTAGCTGCGGTTATCTCAGGCGCATTGCTTGCACTTGTTGCATTTGGCGGCAGTGGAACGAACTACATTGTAATCGGTGGTTTATTCGTTGTGTTTTTAATATTAGTTAAAAAAGATTCTGACTCGCCACAACCAGATCAATCTGCAATGTACGGTGGATATGGAGGTTATTGAAAATAACATGAACTTACACCCAATGACGCTCCTCCTCGTTTTAGTGCTAGCGTTTTTCTTTTACTCGCAAGGCCAAATATTTTTCTTCTTCACTACACTAGCAATCGGCTTCCTCTTACTTGTCGTTTCCCTCTCCGAACCAGCTGCAGCTAAACACGAAGCAAAAGGCGGCGGTTCACTTTACCCTGAAAAAATGGAAATAAAAATCAGTGGCGAGAGTCACGGTAGTGGCGATGGACAAAAAGAACTAGGTGAAAGCGTCGGCGGATTTGTAAACTTCATAGGCGATTTAGCTTTTAGAATATTACCAAAACATAAAAAATAAGACGAAAAAACCACACAACCAAAAGAAAAAATAAAAGTAAAATAAAGAAAAAAGTAAAATAAAAAAATAAACTAAAAAAACAAAAAAGTGAATGCGATTTAGTGTCTTCAATGCAATCTGCTTATATGTTGGTCGCCACTTTTATACTAGTTGCCTTTATACTAAATATTCAATGGCTAATGCTTTCTATGTTGCTTTTACTAGCTGCTTTACTCGTAGCTGGTTCACTTTCACAAAATAGTGGATCACAATCCCACGGCGATGCCGGACACCATGGTGAACCAGAAAAAGCGGCAAAACCACAACCTCCATTTTTAGACGTACTATTAGCGAGTTTAATAACAAATGAACATAGAAACCGAAAAGAAGCAGCTAAAACTGGAGGAGGACATGGCGATGCCCATGGCGATAAACCAGGTAAGAAACACGAAGAAAAACACGAGAAGCCAAAAGAAGAACACGGCGAGAAACACGAAACAAAAACAGAGAAAAAACCCGATTCACACGCACCAGCACACGACCACGCTGCGAAACCTGCGAGCCACGCTGATAAAAAAACAGGGGGACACGACGACCATGGCGGGCACCACTGACGTCGATGCTAAGTTCATGCAATTAGCAATTAAAGAAGCCAGGAATTCAAAAGAATGGCTGCCGTGCGGAACAGTTATCGTTCAATTTGACAAAATAATTGCAAAAACATTTAACAATCAACAAGCCACTAGTGACCCTAGCGGCCACGCTGAAATAAATGCTCTTCGGCTAGCCGGAAAAGTAACTGGCAGTAAATCCCTTGACGGTTCTACTGTTTACTCAACGTGCGAACCATGCGCGATGTGCTTGTCTGCTTTAATGTATGCAAAAATAGCCAGGCTAGTATATGGCGCAACGTTAAAAGAAGTTGTTCCAAAAGAAAAGTATATCCCACTTTCAGCAGAAGAGTTTCTAAAATTAAGCCCACGCAAATTTGAATTAGAAAAAAACTTTATGCAAAAAGAATGCATGGCGCTTTATACTAGCAAATAAAACTAGTTACTGGTTTGAGATTACTTAGAATATCTTTCCAAGTGCTGGCTTTTCACTCTCTTGCTTTTTGTTTAATTTAACTAGTAAATCCCTGTTTGTTTCCAACACTTTTTTGTTCAACTCTTGCAATGCCTTTAACAGCGCTATAATTTGATCAAGTTTATCTTCAAGCGCATCTGCGTCGCTAATATCTGTACGGCTAACTGTTTTCATTAATTCAGATTGCTTTTCGTCCCCGCCATTAATTATTTTACCAATATCAACTGTCTTTTCTCCTTCGCTGTCAATTTTAGTGATTTGAATTCCATCTTGCTGCTTTCCTTCTCCTTTGTCACTGGTTTCTTGCATTATAGCTTTAACTTGCTCTGCTGCATTTTCAATGCCAAGCTCGTTTAAATTAGCAATTATGTCTGTTTGGCCCATTCCTGCTTCTTTCATTTGCCTTACTAACAACTTAACGTCTGCCATGTCTGAAATACCTTATAATACGCTTACGTTTTTCCCTCTTTTAAACCTCACTTTTTGCACTAGCGATGGTTGCTTTTTTATTGTCAAACTTCGTAATAAAATCTATTATGCTTGAACTCCCACAGTGGAAAAAATTAGTTGACGTGCAAAGCGGAGACCATCCGTTTATGCTATTTGAAAAAGAAAATACTGTGCTGATGTTACTTGCAGAAAAACGACTTGACAAAACAATTGGATACACTTGCTCGGCTTGCAAACCAATTCTCCTAGAAGGCGACGCGGCCAAAATTGAATCACTTGACATTCCTGAAGAGTTACCCGTTGTAAAAAAATCCGCTAGCGCCGGTTCCAAATATTTTCTGATAACCTCTACTAATTCAAGTTACGTGCAGCCATCTCAAAAGTCAGTAATCATCGCTAGCCGACAACATGAAAAACATTTAGCTTCAATTCACCAAGAAGTCACTCAACTTGCAACTGACGTAACTCTAGTTGAACCACCAATTGGGCAAAACCCCTTGTTAGCTGATGCGTCTATTTTAT
>JAHFHN010000012.1:5389-11042 GCA_023246885.1 Microcaldota archaeon | reverse complement strand
GACGGGCTCAAGTAATACATTTCCATTTGCGGTTAGATGTATAGCCTTAAACTTAAACGACATAAGAAAACCAATCAAAAGTAAAAACAAAGCAAGCACTAGCTTTATAAAGATTCCGGTGAGTGTGTGTTACGGTGTTAGCTTGTGAAATTGACCGTGAGTAGTGGTCGGTTTGTTGCGTTTGTGTTTTCGCTTGTGTAAAAGTCAAATCCATCTGTTCCAGTATTAATGGAAACTACGCCGTAGTTTGGAGTTCCGTTTGCCCAGCTTTGTACAAATGTAGTCATGTCGAAATTTTTGAAACCAGTTGGCAATGCGCACGTCCAATCTACTGGGTTTGAACCTCTTGAAATTACGCCATCAGCGCCTGGATTGCCCCAAGTGGTTGTACTTGTTCTTTTGTTCCATGTTACTTGTGGTTCAGTCCAGTTTTCCAACAAAAGATAAGTTCTGCCTACGTTGCCAGCATTGAAGCATTTTACTCTAAGCGTAGCTGAGTTGATTTGTGCGTTTAGTGGGATTTGCCCCACATTATTTCCAATTATGTTTGGAAACTGTATCACTGCGTGGCTATGTGGGCTTTGTTGGTCTATAGTTAACACATTTAATGTTCCGTAATTTGTATTTGGATTGTCTGCGGATATTTGGGCTTCATTAGTTTCGTTTATGCCCCCTACTCCATTTTCTTTAAACGAGACTATGTTTGTACTGATGACGCTGCTTTCCACGTTTCCGCCTAATGCGCCGTATAAATTATGTTCAATGCCTGATTGTGCAGTGTAACTAATGTTAAACGCCTCATGGTATTTTGAGCTATTAGAAATACTGCAATTCCCTATTCTAAACGTGCCTTGTTCGCCTTTGCGTAAAGTGCCTGAAGCAGTTCCACTACAGCCTGGAACAGTAATGCCTGAAACCGATATGTCTTCTCCTAATTTGTTCACCACTGCCAGTTCGACAACATTTTCGGTGATTTTATAGTCCAGACAGCCAATTGCTCCTTCTAAAGTGCAGGTGCCTGGAAGGTATTTTTCTGGGTCAAATATTCCTGACTGATAGACTAAGCTTAAAGCAATTAAGATAATCACAATTGCCCAGCCGTACGTTATAAGGTATTCTAGTGCTGCTTGGCTTCTTTTTTGTGGTAGATTTTTTTTCTTGTTAGAATTAGCAATGCGTCTAGCCATATTAGTCAATGTAACTGCATATCTGAATTAATGCTTAACGCATTGTCAGAAATATAAAAAGGCAAAGGAGCGCTTTACGCATGCAATAAGTAATTACTTGATTGGCACTGCGTTGATTACTCCGTCTTGACCTGGTCGGTTAGTTACGCGTGCTTTGCCTGCCTCAGTTTCAATTATAGCGCCTTTGATAATGATGTTTTCACGAGCGTAGTGTTTGTTTGACGGTGTTTCAACTACGTTGATGATTTTGACTTTTTGATTTTTGCCATTTACAACTAAGTTTGCAAATGAAACTGCTTTTGGCTTAACTTTAATGCTTCCGCCTTTTGTTTTAGTTACGTCGCGGTGTTCTTTGCCTTCCTTGTTTAATCTAGTCATTGCCTGGAACCCGCCGTAGTGATGCAAGCGTTTGTCTTGGCTAGCGCGCCTTCTTCCACCTGAACCGCTGGCTTTGCGTTTGATTGGCTTATTGTACAATACCATTTAACTATTTTCAACTCCCTAATACTTTCTTGTTGTTTCCTTATATGTTTTCGATTTATTCACTTGAACTAATTGCTCCTATTGAAGAAGTGTTAAAGTACAAGCTGAGAAGCAACGCTGCGTTTATAGTTATAAATAACGAATACGCGGCAGTGCCTCGCTTTGTACAATATGCGTTTCTACAAGCATATAAATCTTACGCGGGTGGAAAAAACATAGCGAATACGCTTTCACTCGAGTGGCTGTGCAAAATAGCTTTGACTACTAATGTTTCCAACGCGGCTGAGTTCACTAAACCAGTACTTCCACTAGTTTGTCTAGCTGCGGTTAATTGTCTTGATGATGCTAATAAAACCGAATTGCAAGCAATCGGAAAATTGCAGGTACCACAAAAAGCGTTTTTGAAAAACGCAGAACAGTCACTTTGCAAAAAATATGGTTTAAGCGAAAAAACGTTATCCGTTTACGCGTTTGAAGATTTGTTAATTGAAAAAGCAGCTGTTGAAAATTTTTAAAATTCAGCGAGCCCGGTTTGTTTTGTTTTTATTTTCAAGTTTTTTATAGTTGCCCACTCGTGTCGCATGTATTCCTGCACTATTGGGTCATTGTGTCGCCTGGTCAGAAAATCAATTGTTTTTGGATCTGATGAATAACCCGAGCCGAAATCTTCTCCAACTATTTTCTTAATGCGTTGAATTTCCTTGTCGCGTTCAACTTTGGCAATAATACTTGCGGCGCTTGCAACCGGATAATTTACATCGGCTTTGTTTTCCGAAACTAATTCGGCTTTGCCGTGATAATACTTTCGTATTCGAGTTGCATATTTACTTGGCTCTGGGTCTGGCGAGTCAATGTAGGCGCGGTAAAAGTTTGTTTTAGTTTCAAGTTCGTTCAACAATTCGACTGCCACTTTTGCCTCTAGTTCGTTAAGCGAGATTTTTTTTTGCATCGCAATTGTGAGCTCAATTGCAGTTACGTGGCGCACTGCGTAAGTGCCTTTTGATAATTTGTTGTAAAATTGCTCGCGTGTTGATGGGGAGAGCATTTTAGAGTCTTTAACGCCAGATTTTTTCAATTCTTGCGAATCATCTTCTGCTATGGAATAAGCGCATATGACTAATGGGCCGATTGCTGGCCCTCGGCCTGCTTCGTCGATACCGACAATTATTTTTTTCATTTTTATGCCTCAGCTAATTCTCTAATAAGTGCATTAAATTTAGCTGCATGGGTCTTTCTAAAGTGTTCAAGCGCTTGTGCAGTAATTAGTTCATCTCTTAAATACATTAGACTAAGTTGGTCGTGTCGGACATCTCTACTGTTGTAAACTCTACTTCCCTTTGGCTTTCCCACAAATTCATATTCCACTAACACTTCGTGTGGGTGTGCTGTTAAACTTTCCCCGCCTTCCTCTTCAACAACTTTAAATCTTTTAGTTAAAGGCAAACGATCAAGTGCTTCCTTAATTCTCTCAGGCGCCTTTTTTTGTACTAATACTACTAATCTTCCGCCCTTAGTGTCGCATGGTTCTCCATGCAAATTAACCACTGGTGCAGTAACTTGGTTTTTTTCTAATAAACGAATTAAATCTTCGTCAAAAGGAACTCCTTTTGCTTTTCGATTAGTTATTCTTGATAATCTCCGGGGCGTTTTATTACCTTGTTTTGCTATTTTTTTCATTTCGTGCCAAAACCCATGCGGCGTCCAACCTGCTGGAATGAGTACTGTTACTGCGCCGTGCTTTTCCCACTCTCCGTGGTGACGAACTGCCAAGTTTCTACTCCCTTCGTTTAAGTGCCTACCTGCGAGTATAACTACTCGCCTTTCTGCTGGACTGAGTGTCGAAATTTGCTTGACAAAATCCTCTTTAGTGCGTGGTGCAAGTAACATGTTTTTGTTATACTAATGTGTTATACCAAACGGCTTTTTAGCCAATTCGTTGCTTATAGTTAGTTAAAAAATGGGGTTATAGTACAACCTGGCAGTATGTTAGGCTCCAGTCACATGGAGCGAAGAGGCTAAGCAAAACTCGCTTATCCGATGATTATCTGTTTTGAAGAAACCTAAGGATCGGGGTTCAAATCCCCGTGACCCCATTTTTTCTTTTTTTGTAGCTTTTCGCCTCCACTTTACTTTTGGGCTTTTAAACCCCCAACCTTTAAATACTTGTCACTACCGAGTAGTAACGGGATGTTTATGAATAAGTTGATGTATTTTGCAGCAGGTACTTTGCTTTTACTTGCCGCTAGTTTAGTTCGGGCAGATTTTGCTTCAGGAACTGGAACTGGTGTAAGCGTAAGTGTTTCCGTAACTACTGGTTTTCCTACGGTTTATTCGCATTATTGTTATTATGACGCTTATGGTTTCTATGTTTGTTCCCCGTATTCCGCTAGTTTTGGCGCATACTGTGATCCATTTGACCCATTCTATTCGCGCTACTGTTACCCTTTTGTAGGAACTTATTACCCGACTTACGTAGTTAACCCTGGTACAGTTGTTTATGCTGCACCATCAACTGGCTCATCTTGTATAGATGGAACTCCTTCTGGAATGTGTTCAAGCGACTATCCTAAATATTGTTTTAATGGCGCATTAATTGACAAGGCAACCATGTGTGGTTGTCCAGCGGGTCAAACTCAAGACCCAGATAACCGAAACAGGTGTATAACTCAAACTTGTAGCGACGGCACCGCCCTCAACACTTGCTCTTCTTCAAGACCGCAGTTTTGCACTAGTGCAGGCAACTTAGTTGATCGACCAACTCAATGTGGTTGTCCTTCTGGAACCAAACTTGAAGGTGGCGTGTGCGCTCCGCTTAACCCAATTTGTTTTGTTTCAAGCGTTACCCCTTCGCCTGTTCGTGCAGGTGAAAATGCCGCAGTTGCAGTTTCATATAGTGACGTAGAAAGCGCAAGTGGTTATGTGAGCTGTGGAAACGGCGAAGTAGCTTCACTTGCTTGTAGTGGCGGATCAACTGGAACGTGCATCGCGTCATGTTCATATTCTTCTGCTGGAACACCAACAGTTCAAGCTTATGTTAATGGTAGGATTTGTTCAAGTTCTGCAAGTCTCTCTGTTGCACCTGCAAGCGCAACAACTGGAGATTCAATGCTTCGCGTAACTGATTGCGCAACTGGTCTAGGTCTTCCTGGTGCAGCTGTTCGTGTTGGCAGCTCAGCAACACTTGTAACGGATGCTAATGGAGAAGTAAATGGTGCCTTGCTCGAACCAGGCGCTCAAGATGTTTTAGTTTCTAGAGTTGGTTATGGTGATGCAAGCGCAACTGCGGTTGTTTCAGCTGGCAGGACTAGCATTGTGCCAATTTGCTTAAACTCACTTTCAATTCCAGCATGTGACGTGAGCTTAAACCTAGTTGGTAGTGTCACAACTGACAATGTTGCAAGTGGCGTGCAATTACAAGTTACTAATAATGTAAACGAAAATAATTCAATTTTATTTTCATACTCTTCACCTGCTTCATTAAGCGGGCCATTGTCGCTTTCGCTAGCCCCATATGAATCCACAGTTGTTACTGTTACTCCACAAAGTGGCGCTTCAACAAGCGGACTTGCAAGTGTAACTGCTCGTGGTAAATGGGCTTGTACTGCAAACCTCAATATTCCATTTAACACAAACGGCGGCGTTTCGATTCAACCATTGTCAACGCGCGAATCACTTCACGCGGGTGGACAAGCATGCTTTGATTTACTATTACAAAACCGTGGACAACGCACTCAAGTTAGACTTGCAGCAGCTCCATCTAGTCCCGGGGTAACCACAACTTTTGACACTCCAAACTTCTGGCTAGCAAGAGACGAATCACGCACTGTGCACATGTGTGCATCAGTTGAAGAAGGTGCAGTTGGTAGTCGTACAATCACTGTAAATGGTGCAACTGGCTTAAACCCAGTTTCTGCAGACGTGCAACTTGATATTGATTCAGTTGTTTATTCCAACGTACTTGGTTGTTTCAACATCAATTCAAC
>JAHFHN010000012.1:0-5379 GCA_023246885.1 Microcaldota archaeon | reverse complement strand
CTCAATTCGTAGAAGTTCAACTTACAAATACTGGCCCAAGCGAAAGTTTTGAAGCACAATTAACTCCGACAAGGGGCTTTTCACCTTCATTAACTCAATCAAGCTTGTTCAATTTTGAAAATAGGGCAACTCGTTCACTTTATGTTCAAGTTGACCCAAGCACAATGGCTGATGCAGATAGTCGTGCAACGCTTTCATTGTTCACAAAGAATTCGCGCGTCAAGGTTTTTGAACAAGAACTTTGTTTCCAAAAGCCACCTTCATTTGAAGCAACTACCTTCTTATCGCCAGTAAGAATCTCAGTTGAACGCAATAGCGTTGGCCGGGCATTTATACACATTCAAAACGCAGGTAGTGTTGCAAATACTTTTGAGGTAGTTGCAGTTCCGCCATTTCAAAGCGTTAACCTTGTAACTAGCACTATTTCAGTTTCACCTGGCCAAGACAAAACAGTTGAATTAACTGTTTCGCCAGATAGCAGTGTGCCAGCAGCTACTTACTTGGTTCCAATTGATGTATATTCACTTCACGATGCTTCGCTTCGCACTCGCATAGCTTCGCTCAACTTAGTTGTAGATGTCAAAGCGCCAATTCAAACTGTGCCATTGCGTGTTGTGATCCCAACGCAACCAACCACTAGCTTCAATCAGTCAACTGGTGCAATAACCTTGATTGTGCCGGTTACAAACCTAGATGATGATTCGCGTACAATTACGCCGACGTTGCAAAACTTGCCAGCTAACTGGACTTATGTAGTTAATCCAAGCCAAGTCACTATTCCAAAGTTTGGCTCAACGCAATTTGAATATACGATAGCGACTCGCGGTATGGAATCAAGAGATTATAACGTAACCGTTATGCTAACCGATGAAGCAGGCAGAACAGTGAGCCAAGAAGTTTCGCTTCCTGCTAAAAGCGCAAGTTGGGCAACTGGATTTTTTGTACTTGGCTCAACGGCAAGTTTATTCGTTGCACTGATAGTAGCGCTAGTGCTTGTTGGAGTTTACTTCTTGTACCGCGCGTTGAATATACGCAGAGAAATCGAATCTAAACAATACGCGCTTGAAAAGAGGTAATGAACCAACAAATGCGTCCAGGCTTCACTAGTGTTGTTTTCGTCTTATTGCTAGGGTTAGCAAGTGCAATTGTAAATGCCGCTAGTTTAGAATTAACCTCTACAGTGCCACAAGCAACTCTTGCGCCATGCCAACAAGCAGTTTTTCCTTTTAATTTACGCACTAGTAATGGCGGGTACGTTTCGTTTACAATTACGGATGTAGCTGGGCTCAATCATTCGTCTATTCCACCAATGTTTGTAAATGGCAACCAGCAAATTCAAGTTACTTTTTTGCGACCATGCGATGCACAGATTCAAGACAACAGCGGCACTAATACCGTGCCATTTACATTAACTGCGCACCAAGGCAATGAACGCGCAAGTGCATCTAGTTATATTTACTTGTCTCCAGTTTCCTCGCTTTCAGTTTCAATATCACAACCCTCACTAGTGACTTGCAGTTGTGGCTCTTCTAGGTTCAAAGTAGGAATAAAGAACAATGGGCTACGCGCTGAAAAAGGGTCGATTTTACCTTCAACTAACTTTCGCTATGCAGTTTCAGACACTTCGTTCGATTTATTGCCAGGTCAAGAGTCAGTAAAAGAAGTTATTGTTGAAATTCCGTGCGATACGTTAGCAGGCGTACATCCATTCAGCGTAGGCGTCGCAAGTGAAGGCAACCTAGTTTCGTACAGCCACAGTGGCATAAATGTAGCACAATGTTATGCTTCAGAATTAACTGGGCCAACTAATGCAATGGCCTGTCATGGCGACACCGCTGTTGTTCCATTTACGATTTACAACAACGGGTTACAAAACCAAACTTATTCGCTTCGCACTTCTCTAGGTCAATTATCTTCAACGCAGGTTTCCATCCCAAGCCATTCGAATTACGTATTTCAAGTATCATTGCCTTCTCCTTCATTTCCTGGAACTTACAACGTCTCAGTGTATGCTGATTCAGAAAAAGGGTCTCAACAAGCCAACTTACAATTAACAACTAAACTATGCCCCGGCAGGACAGTGCCAACTATTTTTGTGAATTATCCGCAACTTGATGTGAATGATTCTATTGTTGTAAATATTGGACGCAACACATTATCGCTAAATGTACATAACCCTTACCCGTTCAACTTAACAAATGCAGTTTTTTCAATCCCGTATTTGGGTCCAATCAGCGGTGCGTTTAACCTCATGCCAAACGAGTCAAAAACCATTCAGCTAGTGATTGAACGTTCAGTGAATTATTCAAATGCCACTGAAATTAGCACAGAGTTACTTTTACAAACTGATCAAGGGACAAACAGCAGGCCAATAACCTTAGTTCGTTCTACAAACCCATTAACTGGCTACTTTGTGTTAAACACTTTTGTCGGCGAAGCACAAATCATTGGTTTACTATTATTTTTAGTGCTAGTTGCAGTTGTAGTTTATTTCGTAAACGCCCAAAATAGCCGCAACTATATAGTTGACAAAGAAATCAGTAGTGAATTGCAAAAAACCCTTGCAAAGCACAGGCGCTAAATATATCAGCTTTTTTATACCTCTTTATGCCTTTTTTTATGCACAGCTATTTTCATTAAAAATCTATAGCTTTAATTTTAGGGGTTGAAAAACATGATGGAACGTACTTTTGTAATGCTTAAACCAGACGCCATGCAACGCGGATTAGCTGGTGAAATTTTATCTCGCCTTGAGAAAAAAGGTTTAACTCTAATTGCCGCAAAAGTTTTACAACTTGACGATAAAACAATAGACCTCCACTACGGACAATACCTTGACAAACCATTCTTTCCGCGCATAAAAGCGTTTATGAAACAATCTCCAGTACTAGCCACTGTTTGGGAAGGCGCAGAAGCAGTAAAAGTAGTACGTGACTTGTTAGGCGCAACAAGTGGCCGAAATGCAGTAGCCGGGACAATTCGCGGCGACTATTCAATTTCCTTAATGTGTAATTTAGTGCATGCTTCTGATAGTGTAGATACTGCTAACACTGAAATCAACAGATTTTTCAAAAAAGACGAAATAGTCTCCTGGAAAACTGCGCTAATGAATTATCGCTATTCCCCAGAAGAACAAGGAAAAGCGTAAAAAAGTTGAAAACAACAAAATGGCCGAAAATTTTCCCCGAGTTGGCAGCGCGCTTGTAATCCTTAATTCAAAAGGTGAAGTTCTCCTCGGCAAACGCGCAAAGCAACCTGGCTTAGGCCAATGGGTGCTTCCAGGCGGCGGAGTAAAACCATTTGAAACAATTGAAGCAGCTGCCATGCGCGAAGCAAAAGAAGAGTTAAACTTAAACGTACAAATCACGCGCAGAATTGGCGTATACGAACTATTGAACTCTGAAACTCATCGCATTATAGTATATAGTTTAGCAAAACCGGTTCCAGAAGACCAAGCGATAATTTCAAAAGACGACACCACTGATGCCGCTTTTTTCAACCCGGCGCAATTACCTGAATTAAATTTATCGCCATTCATTGCAAATGTTTTACGTGACGCAAACTTAATGCCGTTGAATAATAGCACTCAAATAAAAGTGAAAAAAGCGCCCGGAACTGAAGATTTGCCGTTACCTTCATATGCAACTCAAGGTTCAGCTGCTTTTGACGTGCATGCTGCTGTAACTGAAGAAACTATTATCGCTCCAGGCAGCCGTCAACTTATCCCAACTGGTTTATACTTTGAAATCCCAGATGGTTTTGAAGTTCAAGTTCGACCACGCAGCGGCCTCGCGTTGAAAAATGGCATAACTTTTCCAAATGCTCCAGGTACAATTGACAGCGACTACCGTGGAGAGCTAAAAATAATCATGCAAAACCTAGGCAGCGAACCATTTTGTGTTAAACGCGGGGATAGGATTGCGCAGCTTGTACTTGCCCCAGTTACTCGCGCTCATTTTGAAGTAGTTCAAGAATTAGCTGAAACAGAGCGCGGGCACGGTGGGTTTGGCTCAACTGGAAAGTAAGCATCTTCTTAGTTAATCAGTTTTACAATTCCGCTTTCTGCATCAACTTCGATCTTGTCGCCTTCTTTGAAAGTTTTTGTTGCACAGCGCGTCCCAACAATGCATGGCTTTTTCAATTCACGCGCAACTATTGACGCGTGGCAAGTTATCCCGCCTTCATCTGTTACAATTGCCGCTGCTTTGCCTATCAGAAACATCATGTTTGGAATCGTCATTGTAGTTACTAAAATGTCGCCCTCGTTAAAAGTTGAACTTTGCATCGCATTTAATCGATCTGGAATAATTACGCGAACAACGCCAGTTACTTTTCCAGGATAAACCGGCATGCCTTCAAGTTGGTTTTCGACTTTTTCAATTTGAATTGCCTTTTGTTTTGCATTTTGAAATTCTTGCAAGAAAACTGGTCGAAGTTCAAAGCCATTCCAAGTGTAACCTCGATTTTCAGTAGCTTGTGGTGTTGTTCCGCTTAGCAAAAATTGTAGTACATCGTCGGCTTCAAATTTGTAAAATAATTCGCTTGCGTTAACTTTCATTCTCCTGGCGATTTCAACATATATTGGTGAACCCAAGAGTTTAGTTGCAAGTAGGCGCCGAAGTTTAATCCTAGTGTCTGAAAACTTTTTCAACGTATTTGCGCAATGCCTGATGCTTTCATTTTCAAGTAAGTATTCGAATTTAGCTATTTTTTTATCTATTTTTCGCGGCCTGCGTGTTTTCATTAATTCCTCGAATTCCAAAACCGCATCAGTTAAGATAAACGCTTTTCCACAAGCCCACGGGTGCAATTTAATATGTGCCTCTATTGCCTCGTCGCTTAATTCGGTTTTTTCAATTAATTTTTTATAGTCGCTTTCTTCATTTTGAATGTCTTCTGGAGTTGCAATTGCAAGTTCTTGAAATGCAGCTTGCCATTCCGTTGTTGTGCTTTTTAGCATGTTAATAAGTTGATTTTCAATTTGCTTTGTTGCATATTCATTTGTCCCTTGGTAAAGTGAAGAGCATCTCGCCTGTAAGTGGAGTAACGTTGTGAACAACGTTGCGAGTTCAGCATTTGTTGTAGTAGAATAATCTTCGGCTAATGAATTGTAAAAAGAACTATAACTCCTTTCCAGGTTTTCACACTCTGTAAAGTAAAATTTGTAATTAGCAGTTTGTGAAAAGAATTGTTGGCTGCGTTTGATTCGTTCTTCTATTTGATTATCTGGCAAATATAGCCCGAGTTCCTTATTCTCGTACAACAACACGAATTCTGGCGTGTAGTTATAATCTGCAGAATAACGCGAGTAAGCTAACGCAGTTACTGTAACTGCAAATAAGTGTGATTTCATTCTGAATAAGTTTTGCATTTGTTTTC
>JAHFHN010000110.1 GCA_023246885.1 Microcaldota archaeon | reverse complement strand
CTGCCTGTGCTTAGCGCTGCTTGAAAATCTTTGTCTTGAAATTCTCTGCTGCAAGATGCACACACGTAGGACACAATTATTCACCGTAGTTCTAAAATTTACCTAAACGCTAGACTTGAACCAGTTAATAATTGGAGCAGGTAACCCCCAACTAAAATGGCTAATACAAACAGCGTCATGGTTCCGAGCACGCTAGCGTTAGTCATGTAACGCGCAACTAAGAAACCAAATAGAATAATTGCTAAAATTGTTATTAAATCTATGCCTCCGGAGAAAATTAACATAGGCAACATAGCTGTAAGCACAAAACCCAATACAAGCGAGGTTCCGAGGGATATGTTTACTTTTATTATTTTTCCAGCTAATATTGAGCCAAGCGCAAAAATTATCCAGGGAATTAGAAATCCATCAGCCAAAGTATAATAACTAGTCACTACTTATCACGAGTAAAAACAGAAGAGGGGGGAGTTAAAAAGGTTACGATTTACTGCCGTACTCGACTTTTATCTCTTTTACTAAAACCTGAAGTGATTCGTTTAGCTCAACTACGCGCGTTTTATTTTCGGAAAATTTTTTCTTGAACGCTTCAAAAATCGCTTTGTTAATACTTGGTTTTTTGCCAGCTAGAATGGCAACTGTAACTTCATTGTGCAAAGTTTTTCCTTCGGTTTCTAATAGAGGTAATTGAAGCGAGAGTAAATGTAAGTCTAAGTTTATTGCCATTACTTTTTTGTTAATCACTTCAGAATAGTAATGGTTTTCAGATAAATGGTGGGAAAAATCACGCAACGAATCAAACAAATCTAGTAAGTTGTCTAACGCGTGGAAACTAAAAGCATGTTCTTTAGCGAAATATTCAGCAACTTGTTCCTCTATTTTTTCAGACATTTTTTCACAATATTTTTTAGTTAAAGCCCTCGGCGAGAATTGCAACGAAAGCCCCTTTTGCGAAAAGGTGCTTTCAGTCGCCAAAAACACTATAGAGCCCTCGGCGAGAATTGAACTCGCTACCTTTTGCTTACCATGCAAACGCTCTGCCGATGAGCTACGAAGGCAAAAATATAATTAAACGGAACAAAATATGGAGCTGCGTAACTTTTTATGGTTTGCTCGTGGCTCCATTACCCGCCAGTCTTGCAGACGCGTGTGCGTGTACTGTGCTAAATAATTCTTTTAGTGCCTCTCGTGAATTATTGTGCCATTCTAAGTCTTGGCGGCGAGGATTTGATTTATTTTCTACTATTGCGACGAAATTGTACTTTTTGCCATTTGGTAGAGTTACTTGCGTTGCTTCGGCTTGTGTGCCTGCCACGTAACCCGTTTTGCCAGCCAAGCCGATTGCATATTGTGATTCAAAAGAAGCTAATCTGCTCGTAGTGTATTGATCTAAGTATCGCAACATAAGAGCCGAATAATCGCGATCAACTAATTGTCCACTATGTAGTTGATGGAGTAACACATTGAGGTCATTTGCAGATGTTCGGTTTTTATAAGTGCGGCCATTGCTTGGAATGTACTCTTTTAGTTCAGTGTGGGCAAAGCCATATTGTGTGATTATTCGCTGTGCTTCTTCTAAACCGCCTATAAATTTAATCACTTTAGTAGAAGCGGGGTTGTTACTATTAACAATCATTTGTTCAATTTGGCGTTCTAGCCATTCTGGTGCAGGCGTTCCGGTTTTTACTTTGTGGTAAGCAGCTAGCATTATGAAGGGCTTAATTAAACTTGCAGCATTGCGTGGCTCAGTTGACCCGACGTGTGCCATGAAATGCTCGTTTTCTAAGTCAAAGGCAACTACGCTCACGTGGTCGTCTTTTTCAAGTTTGCCGGCCTCTCTCAACGATTGTATTTTTTTTTCTACTTCTTGGTTTAACGCGCTCGGCGTATACGCGTTTATTTTATCTGGCCGTACGACTTTTACTAAATTAGGGCGAGGAGTCGGCTGGTTGATAAAAGAAGCAATTGACAAACCCGCGGCAGTCAACGCTAGTGATAGCACAGCCCCTTTAATTGGAAATTTCCGTTTTTTTACTGGAGGAGATGAACGCCGGACGCTGGTTTCTTTTGTAAGGCGAGATGTGCTTGAAAGTTTAGGCGTTTCGCGGAGTAAGTGATTCAACGCCGCTCTGGGATCTCTGTGCATCTTTGCAGCTGCGTTTAACAAATGCGCTACTTTTTCCACTCGTCTAATTCGCGCAAAATGTTTTCCAAGTTGGACAAGTTCATCGCGTTTTATTTTTCCTTTTGTCGCGGCACTATGTAAACCCACTTGTAAATCTGACGAAAGCCAACCGTATCGCTGCATTCCAATTCTCTTAAAGTATTCCCGTGCTAAAGCGTGGCGAGACATGGCATATTACGTTTGGATTTTGGAATTAAAAACACTATAAGGCTCACGGCGCCGAAGAGAACTTATTTGAGCCACTGTTGCTTTATTTAATTGGAATGAAATCAAATTAATTACAGAACGAAAACTAATTGTGAAGTGAAAATTGTAAATTATGTTAAATACAAATGTTTTTGAAAAGTTAAAACGCGGGCCGCAAGTGATTGTATTGAAAGATGCCTCGGCGATTGTTGGCTTTGCGGGAATAGGCGCAGGCGATAGAGTAGTGGAAGCTGGTGCTGGCTCGGGTTTTCTATCTGTTTTTCTTGCTAATGTTGTTGGAGAAAAAGGCAAGGTTTATTCGTATGAATGGCGGGAAGATTTTGCTAAGCTAGTTGAAAAAAATGCAGCTAAGTTGGGTTTTGAAAAAATTGTTGAACTTAAATTGAAAAATGTTTTTGATGGCATTGACGAAAAAAATGTCGATGCGGT
>JAHFHN010000109.1 GCA_023246885.1 Microcaldota archaeon | reverse complement strand
CAAGTAATCTGAAGCGCAATTCATGATCCTTAATATGACTCGGGATAACCCACGGCAATATATGCCTCACAGGTATCACACTAAAGTCAATTACACCATGCGTTCCAACCTCGCCAGTACGTTGAATATAATTGAGGGGATAATACGTTTTTCTATTTGGGTCGAGGTTAGACAGGCTAACCTTGCTAAAATGAATGGGCGCTCCAGCAATTATTCTAAAGCCATTCTTGCGCTCTACGAATTGAAAAGGAATGTGCGGTCTTGGAGCCATAGAAAAAGTAAACAACCCCAAATTTAAAAAGCAAAGCAGTTAGTTAGAGGCTTTTGGTGTGTTTTAAAAAGTCGCGTGCGGAATTTATCAAATCCACTACTCGACGATGGCTCGTTTCATCTATTCCTTTTAATCGGTCAAGGTGAAAACGCTCAGCAAGTGATTGTAAATCTTTTTTTACGCCAACCGGAGTAGACGCGCGGGATAAGCCTAACTCTTTAATCATTCGAGCAAGAACCGCGGGGCTTGGTCTGCGGACTGAAGCAAAAGTAGAAGCAGTTTTATCATCTATTCTTCCATGAAGCGCGTAAAACGCAGCGTGGTCGTCTTTAATGTCCAAAATAAGTGGTTTAGCGTTTGAGCGGAAAGAAAACGGAATTGACAAAACACGACGAGCTCTTCCCAACGAAAGTGGAGTATGTAAAAATTTATCCACCGTTTCCAATCTTCTTCCAAGTGGAATAGGCGTTGTTAAAGCGCGGCCAACTTTTTTTAGCGTAATTGAACGTAACTTCCCGGTAATTCCGAGACCATTGACAGTGGCGGGCTGAGGTTTAGAGGGGAGTTCAACGTGTTGTTCAAGTACGCGGATTAAGTGGGCGATCCCGTGTTTAGCTCCTTTTCTCATGGTTAAATTTTTAGCTTCAGGCAAAGCTTCAGAAAATACGGCGCGGCGATTGGCTTTGTCGAGTGCCTCCATTAAATTACCAAGATGCGTTAAGCGCGCAGGCTTAATTCTGCCAGTTTTTGCTTCGTCAGCAAATGCAATTGCTAGAGGCGCAGGAAACCACCCATACCGCTTCATTTTAAATTCTTTGAATGCTTGTTCAGCTTCCGCGCTTGATCGGACGATATACTTAGGCATAGTGTGATCAAGCATATTACAAGAAAGGTAGTTTTTAACTATTGTTATGACAGTTTTTGAATGTATTAAAAAGTTAGTGAAAGAATAATCGTGCGATGAAAAAGTAGTTTGAAAAATAAGTAAAAAAAGTTAATCCCGCCTGTCGGATTTGAACCAACAACCGCCCCGTTTCTATTGTCTCACTTTTGAAAATGAGATTTCAGAGCTACAGCGGGGTGCTCTACCGTTGAGCTAAGGCGGGAAACTTCCCAAATAAAAATAGGATAAAGAGCGTTAAAAAAGCTATACACACTTTCTTTCCCTGCGGCTTTCTTTTTTAAAGAAAGGCGCGCGTTGAGTGCTCTACCGTTGAGCTAAGGCGGGATCTTAGTGCATTAGCTGCTTATGTATTTTGTGCATAAGGTGTTTTAAAAAAGTTGGTAAAGTGCTTTACAAAAAAAATAAATGGGGGATCTGAGATTCGAATACCTGCAACCTATTTTCTTTTCGTCAACGTTTTCTTTTTGAAAAGAAAAGGTTGACTCAGGTCTCCAGCTTTTTTTGAGCGCTCGGGTTTTCTTTTTTCCGAGGTTTTTTCTTTTTTTAAAAGAAAAATGCTCTCCCAAAGCTGGAAGCATAGCCAGGCTAGCCCAATCCCCCATTGTGACTTGTAGTTTTTTAGAGTGGTATTAGAATTAAAAGACTTTTATGGCAACGAATTACTTTTTCTTTTTGCCAAAGTTGCCGCGTGGTTTTGGAATTTTTATTTCAGGGTATAATTCGCCGATTGTTACTGTTGATGGGATTGGCGGGAATCCGGAAGCGGATAGCAAGTTGAAGGTTTTCCATTCGTTTTCGAAGTCTACTCCATTTGGGAGGTTGGAGAGTACTGTGAGTAAATTTGCGTATGATTTGCGGGTTTGTTCGGGGGCGGTTGTTGAAAGTTGTGTTAAGTCGCCGTATTTTGAGTGTAGTGAGTTGTATATGCTTGACATTGTCATTAGTACTTCTTTTGCTTCTGCTTTTTGTACGTCGACTTTTTTTACAATGAACCATTCGGGTAAATTTGAAGCGATTCTCGCTTCTTTGTTAGTTGGTGAGCCACTTTGGCTGAATTTTTGTGGGTAAACTTGTGCAAATAACGCGTGGATGAATGCACTTACTGCAATTTCTGCAAGTGCTTTTTGTTTTTCTTTAAATTTTTTTAATAGTGATTCGTCGGTTGGTTCAACTAGTTGGAGCGTAATTGCGGGTTTAACTAGTTCCAAGATTTTTGTTGGAGATAGAGTGGAGAGGGTTTGCTTTAAGTTAGCGGGGGAAGTGATTTTGGGGCAAACTGTGGTTACTTTTTTGTAGTCGATTGGTGAGTAAGTGTATATGTTTGCTGAGATGATGTGGCTGAAGTTGGCGATTTCTTGAATTAGTTGTGGTTTAGATGGGTTTTCTAACTTGGCTTCGTATTTAGCTGCTGGCAAGTTTGCCGAGAATAATGCGAAAGCCATGTTGGGTTGAATCACTTAGTTTGTTGTCCTTCTAGGAATTTGCGTACGGTTTCGCCAACTGCGGTTTCTGGTGCGTATGCGCCGCCTGCGAATTTTGCTCCGCATGAATTGCATACCCATAGTGCGTTTGCTTTGCGTTTGACGTTTTTCTTGCCACAAACTGGGCAACCGTGTTTAGCTCGTTGTACAACTAGTACTTTTTCTTCTCGTTTGCGTATAGTTCTACCGTATCTTGAACCCATAACTAAATTATTACCTCTTTCAAATATTTATTGCTG
>JAHFHN010000011.1 GCA_023246885.1 Microcaldota archaeon | reverse complement strand
TGCTTTGAAGAAGTGGATTCAAAGCTTGATAGGATGTTGAGCGAAATCGCGGAAAAAAGATGAGATAAAAAATCTAATAAAAATAAAAAATCGAAAATAAAACACAAAATATAAAAAAAACAAAAAAATTAAACAAAAATAAAAAACGAAATGAAAATAATTTAAAGGTGAAAATATATGGGAAAGACTTACATTGACACAGTTAAGTACATGATAAACGCAAATTTTGAAGTTGACGGGATAATTGAAAAGCCAGATATAGTTGGTGCATTGTTCGGTCAAACCGAAGGTTTGCTTGGAGATGAACTTGACTTCCGTGAGTTGCAGAAAAATGGCAGGCTAGGGAGAATTGAAGTTGAAACTCAAGTAAAAAACGGAAAAACATTTGGGCAAATCTTTGTTCCATCTAGTTTAGATATGGCTGAAACAAGCATACTTGCCGCTAGTTTGGAAATAGTTGACCGCGTTGGCCCATGTGAAGCAAGGATAAATGTAACTAAGATTGAAGATTCGCGCAGCATAAAGCGCAAGCAATTGCTTGACCGAGCTAAGAATCTGTTGAAAACTCTTGTGCTTGAAGAATTGCCTGAAAGCAAACAATTGACAGAACTCGTACGTGACGAAATGAAAATCGCCGAAGTTTCAACTTATGGTGAAGACAAATTGTCGTGTGGCCCAATGATGGCACAGAGCGATGCAATTGTCGTTGTAGAAGGCAGGGCAGATGTAATTAACTTGCTAAAGAACGGCATCAAAAACGTAGTTGCTGTTGGCGGTGCAAATGTTGGCAAGACAATTGCAAAACTATGCAATGAAAAAGAGGTAACGGTATTCTTAGATGGAGACCGCGGCGGGGACATTATTCTAAAAGAATTAATGGCAGTTGCGGATATTGACTTTGTGGCACGCGCACCAACTGGAAAAGAAGTTGAAGAATTAACTCGCAAAGAGATAATTCAGTGTCTACGCAAGGGAGTGCCTGCAGAACAAACAAACGGAAAACGTGAAGAACGTTCTAATGGTTTCCAACGCAACAGGCCACAAGAGCGCCAAGATAGTGGCAGCAGGTCAGAGCGCTTTGAACGCAATGAACGCTCACACGACCGCTCTAATGAACGCCAAGCAAACGAACGAACAAGTGAACGCTCATTTGAACGACAAGAACGCGCGCCTGCTTTTGAAAGACCAGTTGCGCTTGAACGCCCATCTGCTCCGCGACCAGGAGCTTTAATGGCTTCAAAACCAACTTTTAAGCCAGCAGCACCAACGCTTGAAGTTGATGGTGACCAAAGTGGTCAAGATAGTCGAGAATCAGGCGATAAGCCGACTGCTTTACTTTCTTCTTTGAAAGAATTGGAAGGCAGCTTAAAGGCGCGTTTGTTTGGACAAGATTTGAATGTAGTTTCAGAAGTTCCCATCCGAGAAATAATGAAAGCGCTTACTGAAACTGACAATGTACGCGCAGTTGTGCTTGATGGTATCGTCACACAGCGTCTTGTTGACCTTTGCGAACAAAAGAAAACCGAGTATTTGGTCGGTGTACGCGCAGGGACAATAATGCGTAAACCATCAATTACAAAAATAATAGTAGCTGAATAAAATCAGCTGCTTATTTTCTCTTTTTCTTTATTTTTTTTTATTTTTCCATTTTTGTGACGTCGCGTCAATCAAACACTCTATCGCGTTTATCTCTTACAAATGGAGGTGATCCTTTAAGTGTGCCTCTGAACTTTTCCATTCCGAGAAGCGCGTTGTTGGTGTGTTGAAGTAGATAAGCTGAAGTAATAATTGACACGCCGTTGTATTTTTTAATCTCTAGTAGTTTATGGTCTCCTGTTACTAGAAAGTCAGCTTTTTCAGAAACTGCACACGCTAAGACTGCCGAATCATCTTTGTCAAGCTTAAATGGAATTTTTTGTTCCTTATCTTCCACTATTTCAAAATTCCTTATTGTGTTTTCTAAAACTGTGTTTGGGGCTCTTCCGTTAAGATATTTAGTTAAATGTGGATAGTTCAAAGCCGTAGCTAGCCGCCCAATCATTTTTTTTGAGATAACCGCGCGAAAACGCTTACGCCGAAGTAATGCTAGTATCTCTGCTTCGTTACCATGAAACAAGCTACCTGAAATAATTGTATTCAGGTCAAGCACTACTTTTTCCATTTAAGCGCCTCTTTTATTACTTCTCTGATCTCGGCTTCTTTTCCCTTGTTAGCATTACGGATCTCTTCTAGTGGGTCGTCTGATATTTTTACGAGTTCTATTTTGTTTGACGTAGCTTTTGCTAGTAGCTTTTCTCCTTCTTTCATATTGGCTTCGTCCATCACGTCTTGAGGGATAACTAATTGATTTTTACTACTAACCTTCACAAATGCATATTCCATAAATTCCAGCACCTCCATAGTACTGGAATAAATGGATATATAAATTATTCTGCGTCGCCTATTCCATTTTCTGTTACTGTGAAAACGCATTCTCCTTCTGCTAAGTGGGGTGAGTCAACTATTTTTGCAATGCGTCGATTTTCTTTGCTTCTGCGTAAATACATGCGTACGCCAGATGCGTGCGCAACTACGTTTCCACCAACTGGCGCAGTTGGGTCCCCAAACATCATGTCTGGCCGATCCATTACTTGGTTAGTTACGTAGATAGCGACATTGTACATTTCTGCGAGTTTTTGCAATTCGTGCATGTGTTTGTTTATTTTTTGCTGGCGCTCTGCCAATTGTCCACGTCCGACGTATTCGCTGCGGAAGCCAGCCATTAGTGAGTCGATTATGAGGAGCTTTACATTTTTCTCCTTTATCAGCTCAGTTGCTTTTTCCACAAGTAACACTTGGTGATCGCTGGTGTGTGCTCGTGCAATTGTAATATTCTTTAACACAGTTGCTTCATCTAAGCCAAGTGTTTTTGCCATTTGACTAACTCGCTCTGGCCTGAATGTTGATTCAGTGTCAATAAAAAGCGCGCCTCCTTCTAATCCGCCTTTATCTTTTGGCAATTGTACATTAACACAAAGTTGAAATGCAAGTTGTGATTTCCCAGAGCCAAATCGACCAAACCCTTCTGTGATGTTCATAGTCTCGATTCCGCCGCCTAGTAAAGTATCAAGTTCTTTTGAACCAGTTGTGATTTTTCCAATGTTCTTCCTTCGTTCTAATACTGCGTCTGCGGTTTCGTAACCCATTTCCAATGCATCGCGCGCAGCAATAACTGCTTTTGCCGCTGTTCCTTCACCGATACCAGCAACTTCAGCGATCTCAGCTGGCAAACTAACGGCTATAATATCTAAAGTGTCATACCCTGCGTCTCTTAACTTAGCAGCAGTTGTTTCTCCCACTCCGGGCAACTCGTCAATAGTAGTTATCTTCTTTTTCTTTTCACTCATTTTACATCACCATTTTTAGCTAATAGCCAGCTATGCTGACATTTTCAGCTCGAAATCAAACACAAGCAATTAATACCGGTATTTGATTGTTGCAAACTAAGTTGCAACCAAACTAGTAAACGAGTAATGGCTATTGAGGTTTAAAAGCAGTTGCCGACACGTGCTTGCCGGTGATCGCTTTTTTGACTGCTGCGAATTGTGAGTTATATAATTTGTTTGCAATTTGCAGTTAATGCATTTAGGTAATTGTTTTGTTTTGTTGTTATTTTCAACGTGAGTTTTCGATTTTTTAATTGCGTTTGTTTCAATTGTGTGACGATTTGCGCAACGTCTGGTGCGATTGACTTCATCTCCAATAATTGTAATGCGCGCGTATCAAAAAACGTGCAAGTTAATTTGCCACTCTCATCCGCTAGGACTGCTTCTGCCACTACTGTGTGTTTTGCTTTGCCACCACACTGGCAATTTTCTCCTTTTATAGATGTGAAACATTTTTCGCACAAGTTTATTGTTTTTACTTCTTTCAACTCTTCTAGCGTTACGTGGATGGTTGTGTTTTCCCCTTCTTTTAATTCACTTATTTTTTTATTTGCGATTTCAAGTTGTGGAATTTCGTTGAGCACAATGCGAGTATTGCTTCCAGTGTGAATTTCAATTGCGTTACTTAGTTTATTGATTTTTGCCTTTGCGTCAACAATAACGAGTTCTTTTCCATTTGCTTCACTTGTCAGTAGCTCTGCGTATTCGCCCCAACACACTAGTGGGATTTGAGTTGCTCCGTTTTTTACCGCGCCGCGCCGTAGTTTTCCTTCTCGATCTTTTGTTTGAAATGTTTTTATTTCACTCACATTTGCCAACGCGCCGCGCACGTGAATACACTCGCTTGCAGTGACCTTATCAATCGGTGAAAAAATTATGTCACGCAACGGTATGCCTGCACTATCTGCAAGTTCTGCGTTCGTGTCGTTTACTTGCGTTTCTTCAAATGGCTCTATTTTAGCAAGTAGATCGAGGTTTAATTCAAGCGGATTAAGATTCTTTACAACTGCATCAGTTACTCGCACGCAATCATTCACATTTAATTTGCTTGCTAAGATTGCTTTTGCGTCAGTGTTCCAAGTTAACAGCGTGCATTGCCCGCCAGCATAGCTCAAATTAATTGTTAAAAGCGTTCCTTGCCTGTCGCTCTTCTTAAAAATTTTCGGTTCTGAAAAACTGGCTATTCGAAAAATGTTTGTAACTCGTTGTCCACTTTCAAGTTGGTCAAGTGAAGTGAGCGGCCTCTTGCTTTTCTCTAATTGTATTCCATTTTCTCGGCAGATTATGCGGCCAGCTGCTTCGTCAGTTAGCAAGTAATGATACTTCTCTTGTTTTTCGCGAATCTTTTCAGCTACGTTTTCTTCGCCAATAGCGGCCACTAGTTGAGACAAAAGTTGCATGTAAATTTCCCTAAATTGCGTTTATTATTGTTTTTAAACAAGGCATAATTTTAAAGCTGTGTTACTTCCTATTCTTGTTGATTTTTATGATGAGTATTGGAAAAACCGAAAAGTATTATTGGGAAAAAGTACATTCGCAAGGCGCTATGTTGTTTACTTTAATTGACCCAGACAAGTGTTTCCTAGACCATGCGGCTAAGCTAGCTAAAACTTCTTACGATGCTGGTTCAGATGCAATTTTAGTTGGTGGAAGCATCGGCGCACAAGGAAGTGTACTTGATGAAACTGTCCAAAAAATTAAAGAGGCAGTTGATATTCCGGTTGTTTTATTTCCTGGTAATATCTCTGGCTTAACCCAATTCGCAGACGCAGTTTACTTCATGTACATGCTTAATTCTCGTGATGTCTATTGGCTTTCAACTGCTCAAATTCAAGCTGCACCTGTAGTGCAAAAAATGAAAATTGAAGCAATTCCGGCGAGCTATCTTGTGCTTGAACCAGGCAGAGCAGTTGGTTGGATTGGTAATGCCAATTTAGTTCCGCGCGATAGGCCTGATTTAGCATATGCTTGTGCGTTAGCATCAAAATATATGGGCGCGCATGTTGTGATAAGTGATTCAGGCAGCGGCGCAAGCGACCCTGCCCCAATTGATGTTATTGCAGGCATGGCAAAAGCATGCGGCGACGATGTATTCTACGTTTATGGTGGTGGAGTAAAAAACGGCGACCAAGCGGGGGATATAGTTGCAGCAGGTGCACACGGCATTCAAATCGGTACTGCATTTGAAAGCGGCAATATAACTGACAAAATAAAGAAAATAAAAGCCGAAATGCTAGCCAGTGGAAAAAAGAGAGTTTAAAACCTTTTTATACTTAGGCAGCTTTGTTTTCTTTTATTGAGTTTCATGCTTGACTTTTCTGCTTTTGTTTCTTCATCTTTGCTAGCACTGGCTCTCGGCGCGTTGATTGGTTTAGAGCGCGAACGCACTAGTTCGTCAATTGTTGGCTTGCGTACATTTGCGTTTGTTTCATTTCTTGGCTTTATGGCCGTTTTTATTGGCAATGCAATTAACTTTGCGCCTGTTGTAACTGCAATTGGTTTTATTGGCTGTCTGACTTTTGCTTTTCTTTATTACTATTTTCGCTCGTTTCACGAAAAGGCAATTGCCGGTTTGACAACCGCATTATCAGTTCCACTTACTTATCTGCTTGGGGTTTTAATCGGGCTTGGCTACAGCATAGAGGCGGTTACAAGTGCAATTGCAATTGCTTTATTGTTAGTTGAACGACAAAAAGTTCACGCAGTTGTCAAAACAGTTACCGTCAGCGAAATAATTGATGGGTTGATATTTGCAGTAATAGCTTTTGTCCTGTTTCCTCTTCTTCCAACAACGCCCCAAGTATTTCTTGGCTACGTGCTCGACTTACAACTAGCTTGGAAAATAGTTGTAATTGGTTCCCTATTGTCATTCGGTGCGCACTTACTAACTAAATACCTTCACGGCAAAGGGGCAATTCTCGCTGCATTTTTTGGCGGGGCAGTTTCTTCAATTGGAGTAATTTACTTATTTTTACAAGAGTCAGTGAAGCGCCCATCAGTTATTCGACTTGCATTAGTTGCAAGCAGCGCAGGCGCCTATTTAGCGGACTTAGTATTTCTGTTATTTCTTGCTCCAACGTTGTTTGAAGTTGCTGGCCTTCCAATAGCCGCTGTTGGCGTTATCCTGTTGGCGTTTACGTTTTTCTACAAGCGTGAGGCCGAACTTGTAAATGTGACTTTTTCTAAGCCACTTTCACTTGCATTTGTAGCTGAATTTGCTGTGCTTTTCTTTCTTGTTAAATTTCTTTCAGATTTCTTAACCGCCTACTTTGGCCAAACTGGGTTATTTCTTTCTTCATTTCTTGGCGGCGTAGCAAGTTCATCAGCTGTCTTTGCATCTACAATCGCCTTATTCTCGCAAGGCACAATTACTTCCAAACAAGCAGTGCTTTCTCTTCTGATTGGATTAACTGGGAGTATGCTTGTGAAAACGCTTTTGGTCGCCTATAAATTAAAATGGCGTGAACCACTAAAAGTATTAGCGCCAGCAGTTATCTCCCTCGTCGTTGGGTTTATAGTATTTTTACTTTCATAACTTATTCCAATGATTGAAATAGACGGCTCAACTGGAGAATCTGGCGGTCAAATTCTGCGAACCGCACTATCACTTTCGTGTATAACTGGAAAACCATTTTCAATAACTAACATTCGTTCAAAGCGACCAAAACCCGGTTTACAGCCGCAACATCTTATGTGCGTAAACGCGTTGGCAAAAATAAGCAACGCAGAAGTTCGCGGAGACGTGATTGGTTCACAAACCCTTGAATTTTGGCCAGGCGAAATCGAGTCAGGCGAGTACTCTTTTGACATAGGCACAGCTGGCTCAATTACTTTGCTTGCACAATGCCTCTTACCCGTACTTGCAAAAGGAGATGCGAAAAGCAAAGTGGTTTTTCGCGGCGGAACCCACGTGCAATACAGTCCAGTTGCAGAATATTTTTCCGAAGTATTTTTACAAACCCTTCTTTTTCAAATGAAACTCGACGCGACATTTAAGTTGATTAACGCTGGCTGGTTTCCAGTTGGTGGCGGTGAAGCTGTGCTTGAAGTAGCTCCGAGCGAATTTTCACCAATTCAACTAGTAAAAAGAAAAGAAGCAATTCCAACTGTTTCAGTGCATTCCATTTATTCTCAATTGCCTGCAACTGTTGGCCAACGACAACTTGACTCTGCGTTTATGCCGGGCGTTCCAAATGTTGTGAAGAAGCTAGAAGAGAGAAAAGCAAAGTGTCCTGGAACTTGTGTTTTCATCAAAGCTGATTATGGAAATTGCCTTGCTGGGTTTTCATCCCTTGGAGAAAAAGGAAAGCTAGCTGAAACAGTTGCAAAAGAAGCCGCAGAGCAATTCAAAACATTTGACTGCATAAAAAACGCGTGTGTTGACCCGCACTTAGCGGATCAATTATTGTTATACGCTGCTATTTCTGACGGTAAATCAATTTTTACAACGAGTGAATTAACCAAGCATTTTGAAACAAACGCTTGGACGATCTCCTGCTTTTTGCCAGTAGAAGTAAAAACACAGAGAAAAGTCGAGAGTTCAGAAACTTACTTTGAAGTAAATGTCAAAGAAAAATAAACAAAGTAATAGCATTTAGATAAAGCAAGTGAATTATCAAACTAGCTAAAACGTATGGGATAAACCTGGGCAAATTTTTATAAACAGGAAAAGTCTTTTTGCCTGTTTTTTGTTGGATGGCCTTCAATTTTTCAACTTGATTTTTGGTTAACACTTTTTCCAACTTGTATTCTTTAATCAACTGCTTATCTAGATTTTCTAATGCCAAAATATCCTCATCTTCAATTTCAGAAACATGCAATTGTTTTACAATTATCTCTTCCATTACTTGTCTTCTTGTTGATAAGGCAAAAATTACAGCCGCAAAAACAATTGCGAGTATTGCAAATTGCAATATTGAAAATTCGGTTGCTGCAGATTTTATTTTAAACCAGAAAAAAATAAAACCAACTGAAACCATCGTAGAAACTGCCAAGACGATTTTGTTTGGCTGCCATGGCTTTTTGTTTTTCCATATCTTATGCGCATAGTTTGTACTGCTTCCAACAAGTGCCAACATTGATGCTGTAATCACAATCGAAAGAATAAACGGCACAATCTGTGCTATTTGCACGTATAATGTTGACTGAACAAGTGGATCGACGTTAATGTACTTTGCAAATTCAATTACTGGAAATGGGAGCAAAGCGTGCAAGCCAACAAATAACAGCGAATCGCCTAAACCAAACTGGCCAGTCCTATATAAGTAATAGCCAATTGCCCCAATTACAATTCCGCCTCCAATTGAAAACAAAATAAACTGGTTATCGAATGTAAGCAAATTGAGTATAATGCCTAACGCTATCATTGCATAGACTATTTTTTCTTCAATAAAACTAGTTTTGTGATCTTGATAAGCAAGAATAGCAGTTCCAATGAGCGCAATAACTATTCTGAGTAGTTCAAAATTAAGCAGCATAGCATCCGTTACAATCTATAAATATATTAGCGTTGTTTTGAAGATTTTCGTGTGTTGCCGCTCGTTTTGCAAAGCTTATCCTTTACCAATTCCGCTGAGTTTTGACAAATCAAAACCCGCAGGTAATTTTCCTGACAAGCGTTTCATTAGCCCCTTGTTTTTCTTTGCGCCTGACATAAATTTGTTAATCATATTAAACTGCCGCACTAATTCCCGCACTTCGTCTGCTTTTACTCCCGCTCCTTTTGCAACTCGTTCTTGTCTAGCCTTGCTAGTCATTAAATCGGGGTTTTGCCTTTCTGCTTTTGTCATGCTTGCAACTGCTATTTCAAAAGTTTTTAATTTCTCTTCGCTTTTTGACAACATGTCGTCTGGGATATCGTACATTCCTAGCATTTGTAATATTTGTTTCATTGGCCCCATTTTCTTCATTGAACGCATTTGCGCCATGAACGACTCGTAGTCAAGCTTACCTGTTTCCATAACTTTTTGCATTGCTTGTTCGTCGCTTGCTTCTTTCACTTTATCCAAGAGCGACTCTAAGTCAGCAAAGCCAACTAAACTTGCTACAAACTTCTTTGAATCAAAAACCTCTAACGCATCTGGCTTTTCGCCTATGCCAATAAAGGCCACTTTGCTCTTTGAAGCATGCACTGAAGAAAGCGCACCTCCTCCTTTTCCGCTACCGTCCATCTTTGTGACAATTACGCCGCTAATTGAAACAATTTTAGAAAATTCTTGCGCTTGTTTGCCAGCAACTTGGCCGATATCCGCGCTTACAACTAAAAATGAATCAGTTGGCCTAAACTTTTCATTTATAATTTTTAGTTCGTGCGATAGTTCTGCGTCGAAACCACTTCTGCCAGCTGAATCATAAATAACCACGTCACATTGCCTGAGCTTGTCAAGCCCTTCAATTACTATCAACTCAGCGCGTTGGCCTTTGTTTCCGTAAAAGTCACACTTAACTTGCTCTGAAAGTTGCTTGAGTTGTTCAAAAGCAGCGGGTCGGTGAACGTCCCCACAAATAACCCCAACGCGCAAGCCTTGCTTTTGATAAAACTTAGCTAATTTGGCAATCGTGGTCGTCTTGCCCGCACCGTACAAGCCACACATCAAGATGCGTTGACCTTTTTCAAATTTTGGCTCAAACTTTTCTCCAAGCAACACAACAAGTTCATCATAAACTATCTTTGCAATGTGCTCTCGAATTGCTAAACTCTCTATTTTCTTTTCAGCAAGCGTCTTTGCCTCTACATTCTTACAAATTTCTTTAACGAGCTTGATCTCAACATCATTAGTAATCAAAACCCGCTGGAGCTCCCTTACAAGTTCCTTCACAGCAACTTCATCTATAATCGCAGCGCCTGTTATCTTCGCTAGTGCCTTTCTAATGCCTTGACCCAAATCCATAATTAAAAATTAGCCTCCCGAAGCCATAAAACCGTTTCACTCACTACGTGCTTACAATTTATTCAACTTAAACGGCGTCACCATTGCCAGTGAAGTAACAGCCAATGCCCATACTGTAAACGCCGGTAAAAACGCGTTTACTAGCAAGACAATTAATGCGGCAAAAGGCGTTGGCAACCCCCAAAAATGTCGCTTGTCTTTTTGCAAATTAAACCACGCTAAACGCAACAACCCAGTGCAAGCGAATAATGCACTTGCAATTGTCAAAAACACATCTGGCGAAAGCTTCATTGCAACAACCGTTGGCGCAACAACAAAAGAAACCGTATCAGCCAATGAGTCTAATTCTTTGCCAAATTCATTAGTGGCTTTTGTCTTCCTTGCCACTCTCCCGTCTAGAAAGTCAAACAACACAGCTGGAAAAATATAAAGCCAAGCAAAACCTTGTCCAGAAATAGCAAGCGAAATGCCCACTATTCCGCTCAGTGCATTGCAAAGTGTCAATAAATCCTTTAAACCAAGTTTTTCCATCGTGTTTAAAACATTGTTTTTATACAATTAAAACAGTAGCCCCAACTTACTAGGGGATAAATGGGCCTATAGCTTAGCCTGGAGAACGCCCTTCTTTCGAATAATGGAATGAAAGGGAATTCGGACAATTGGAGCGCCAGTCTTATAAGACAACAACAGAAACCAAAACGCTGTTGTAGCTCCAAGTTAACTGGTGGTCGTGAGTTCAAATCTCACTAGGCCCACTTTTTATTTAACGTATGCCGACTGCGATGGAGATATATATATATATAAATCTGGTCGTTTTTAAGAAAAGTATGGCTAAATCTAAACACAGTGAAAAAAATAAAAAGCACGATTTTTGGAAGAAAACTCTTTTAGGCGTTTTTGTAGTTTTGTTGCTTGTAGTGGCTGCTAATGTTTTTCAAACACAATCTAGTTTAACAGGATATCCCGTAGCGTTCGCAGGTAATTGCACTGATAATGACGGAGGAGCTAACTATTATGCTGCGGGTAGGGTAGATCGAGTTGTAGCTAATGGTACTTTAACTACTTACAACGACGTATGCGTTTCATCAACTAAACTGAAAGAATACTACTGTTCGGGGCGGACCGTGCGCAATATGGAGACTACTTGTGCGGGTAATTGTAATGCTGGTGCATGCGCGCTTATTGGACAAGCGAGTGGTATACCTCCAGTGAGCTTGAATACGCTTGCAATTACGATCGAGAATCGCACTTTGACTATTGACGGTGCACCGA
>JAHFHN010000010.1 GCA_023246885.1 Microcaldota archaeon | reverse complement strand
AGTTATTTTACAATTACGGCAACGAGAAGAAAAAAACGCGAAACGCGCATTAACCAGCTTTTACAAACGACAAGCGCGCAAGATATTTGAAGAAAGAACCATTATACACGCTGCTGCGTTAAATGTGGCAACGCAGCGAATTGCTATCCGCGGCCAGACCACCAAGTGGGGAAGTTGTTCGCATCGCGGTAATTTGAACTTCAACTGGAAACTCGTAATGGCGCCATTGCATGTGATTGACTACTTAATCATTCACGAACTGTCGCACTTGAAGCATTTCAATCACGGCAAACAATTCTGGCAAACAGTTGAACAGTTTTGCCCAGGCTACAACTTATGTGAAGAGTGGCTTGAGAAAAACTCGGGTTTGCTTTCTTTTTAATTTAAAAATAAGTAAAAAGGGGAGAACGCTTTCCCAGGAATCAAAAATAGGGGGGTGAACACGAACCGGGGAGGTTCATGTGATTATCTGGTTCCGCGTTCTCCTGGTGCTTCATCGTGTCGGAAACGCATTCGTCTCACGAACTAGGCACCTTAGACACCAACTTTCGTCGATGTCATGGGGGGGTGTTTGGTGGTTACAGGGTTTTTACACCCTGTATCTTATACGTGTCAAATTCGTTGGATTCTGTTTGGGTGGGTCGAACGACTTTAACTCGCGATAAGCGTTTTTTTTGTTTTATTTTATGTAACTAACTATTTTTCAACTTTCTATACTCAATTCATTTTTCGGAAACAACTGCTTCAAAATAAACTTTCTTTCCAACTTGGGTTTTCTTTACGATGCCCAATGTACAAAGCTTGTTGAGCCTCGCACTCGCTGCATTTTTCCCTTTGTACTTAAACTGCGCTTGTACATCTTCAGCGCAAACTGCGCCTTTTTCTCTTGTGAATGCAACGATGGCATCATCAACTGCTGGGAGCAACATCTTCTTCTCTTTATTTTCTACTAAATTGTCAGCCGCTGTCGCAGTTGATGCGGCTAACTTACCTTCAAGTTCAGTAATTCGCTTTTCGAATACGTCGATCTTGTCAAGTTTTGCGTTTATTTCTTTTAATAATAAATTTGAACTCTGTCTTTCTTCAGCTAATTTGTGAAGCAAGGCGCCAACCACTAATGGATCCTTCATTTTGCTAGAGAAATTGCGAAATTCTTCACTTACCTCTGCAAACTCCCCTGAATCCATAACCCTTAAATACTCCCTTTGCATGACAATTTAGACAACGTCACGTTGTCACCTTATTGTTGTCATGACAACATCATGATGCATTTATGGTATATAAAGCTTTTCTGGAAGTGCGGTATTTAGGCGTTAAATTAAAAAGCAGACTTGACATTAATCTTATTGTAGTGCGTCGATCCTGTGAGTAGGTTTGTACGTCGCTTGATGCGTCGGACGAAATAGATGGGGGAGTACTACGCTTCTAATTGCCCTTAAATTTTTCTAATTTAAATACGTCTATTTCTGGAACGTTTATTTGAAACACCTGTGAAAAATCAGCATGGAATAAATCTGATTTCTTCATGAGTTTTGCCCTAAATGCGCCAGCTATTAAATCTGCTATTTGTATTCCCCGCTCTCTTCCTGAACTGCTTGTTTCTACACTTATTCCTTTTTTTGTGCCTAAGTGAATTTGGAGAATCTTCTCTATTTGACCTTGAAATTCCTTGGCTAGCTTTTTGTCCATTATAATTCTTATCTCGTCATACTGGTTTAGCTTGTTTTTGTCAATGCCACAAAGTAATTCACAAATGATTTTTGTTTGTATTTGGAATTCATTTGAACCAGTTACCATTGCTTTATGTGATTTCTCTAAATCTACAAAGGCAAGGTAAAAATTTCTATAATTAGAGTTTACAATTTGAACTGCTATTTCTTTTTGAAATGGTGACAAGTCGTGATATTTTACTTCTTTTGGTTCTATTGGCTTTCCTTTTTTCTTGCATTCGTCTTTTATCTTGAAGATCAATTGGTCTGAAAAATCGCGGTTGTGCATCAAAGCAAAAGCAACCACTAAGTAGTGTTGTTTTGTTTCAACATTTGTTAGGCCAGATTCGTCTACAAAAATAAACAATTGCTTAGCCATTTTAATTCCTTAATCCAGAGGAGGATAGTAAATTATATAGTTTGTTAAATTAGCTTGAAATAGTGTAATGAAATCCCGCCTTGTTAGTTAAGTTTTAAACCATTGCTTGAGTTAAGTTTACTAGTTCGTTTGTTAAGTGGTTTATCTATATGAATAAAGAAGAAGCTAAAGAAAAAATCAAACTACTTGTAGATAAGTTTAATCGTTTGAAAGAACAAGGAAAACTTAGCACTTACAAGGAAGAAAATACCAAGGCGGAATTTATTGAACCTTTGTTTGAAGCGCTTGGCTGGGATGTTCGTAATATTTATACTGATGACGAAGTAAAAAGAGAGGAAAAAGTTTCTAAAAACAGAGTAGATTATGTATTCAGAATAAATTCTATTCCTAAATTCTATTTGGAAGCTAAAGCGATCAAAGAAGATTTAGACAAAATAGAATTCGCAAAACAAGCGATAGACTATGCTTATTTCAAAAATACTGCTTGGGCAGTTCTAACTGACTTTCAAGGGTTAAAAATATTTAATTCAGAATGGAAAGGAGACATAAATCAATGCAAATTCAAAGAATTCAATTATTATGAATATCTAACGAGATTCGATGAACTCTACTTATTATCAAAAGAAAGCATGGCTGAAGGAGAATTAGATAAGAAAGCTGAAGAAGTAGGAAAGAAAATCAAAAAGCTTCCAATAGATAAGCAATTATTACAAGAATTTACGCTAATACGAGAAAAACTAACTAAAGATATTCAAAAAAATAATCCCAAATACTCTGAAAAAGACTTAGATGAGATAGTACAGCGAATACTCGACAGACTAATTTTTATTAGAAGCACCGAAGATAGACAGATAGAAGAACCAAAACTACTGCCCTTAACAAGAGAATACAAAAATAATCCAACTAAAAAATTCAACGTAAAAATAACTGAATTATATCGTTATTTCGATGAAACGTATAATTCAAAATTATTTTCGCCACATGAATGCGAAGTAGCCGAAATAACTCCTATAACCTACTTAGAAAGCATTGAATCACTATATCATTCTAAAGATAACCAAATTCACTATAATTTTGGAGTAATCGAAGCGGACATTCTTGGACAAGTTTATGAACAATATCTAGGACATTTACTAAAGAAAACTGAGAAAAGAAGTAAACTAGAAGAGTCACAAACGCATAGAAAAGAACAAGGAATTTATTACACTCCGAAGTACATCGTAGATTATATTGTAAAGAACACTATTGGAGAGTTAGCTAAAGATAAAAAAGTAAATTTAGAAGAAATTAAGATTTTAGATCCGGCGTGTGGTTCAGGTTCATTCATAACCGCGGCACTTGAATATTTAGATAAAGAAATACAAGCAAAAGAAAATAAGAAAATAAAAAAAACTGAAATCAAAGGAACGCAACAGACTACGCTAGATTCTGAAAGTAAAAATGCAGTACAAACTCGTAAAACAAAAATTCTAGTAAATTCGATTTATGGTGTAGACTTGGACAAGCAAGCGGTAGAAATAACTCAATTAAATTTACTACTAAGAACAGCTCAAACCAAACAAAAGCTACCCATGTTACAAAATAACATTAAAAACGGAAATTCTCTAATTGACGATCCAAACATTGCTGGAAACATGGCATTCAATTGGGAAGAACAGTTTCCAGAAATAATGAAACGAGGCGGGTTTGATGTCATAATTGGAAATCCACCTTACTTTAATTTATCTAAGAAAGATGGAAATTTAATTAAAGAATTTTCGGAAATTTCGGATGGAATAGTCAACATTGCTGCAGTATTCATAAAAAAAGCAGATAAATTACTTAAAGAAGATGGCTATTTGGGTTTCATAGTGCCAAAATCTATTTTAACTGTTGATTCGTGGAGTAAGTTAAGAGAATTTTTATTAAATGAACGAAAAATAGAAAAAATACAGGACATGAGTATGGCTTTTGAAGATGTTGGGCTAGAGCAAGTAATAATCATATTCAAAAAAACAAAACCCATACATAATAATATGTTTATTGGGGAACTTTTAGGAAAAACTTTTGAGGTAGAGCAAGAATATTTTAAGAAAAAAAGAACTATTTTGACCTGTTTAAATGATAAAACGTTAAAACTAATAAAAAAAATAGAAAACAATTCAATTCTTTTAGGAACAATATGTGAAATGCCTAGGGGTATAACTGTAAATTCTAAAGAATATTCTAGTGAACTAAAAAAATCACTTGTAAAAGTTTTAGGCGGCACTAGTGTTGAACGATATTTAATAAAAGATGGAAATAAAAGAAAGCCTAATAGGTACTTAGATTCCTCAAGAAATGAACTTAAATCAAAGGAAACTATTTTTAAGGCAAGTAGAATTATATATCAAAATGTGGCATCAAGTTTACCTAAAGTAGTGGCTACTCTTGTTGAAAATGAACCAACTGATGATACCTTGAATAATGTTATTAATGATGAAAAATATATTTCAAACTTAGATTTATTGGGCTTATTAAATTCAAATTTAATTACATTTTATTTAAGATATGGCATTATAAATTGTTCAAAACTTACTATACATTTAGATAAACCATATCTTGGCAAACTACCAATAAAAATTACTAAAAACTTGCGGAGTTATGTAATAAAAATCCTAGAGTTAAAGAAAAAACTTAATGAAATAAATTCAGATTCTCAAATAGAAATTAGGAATGAACTTAAAGAATTGGAAAGAAACATTAATGCGGCTGCTTATGCGTTATATGGTTTGACCGAAGATGAAAAGAACGTTATTGAAGAAAGTTTGAAATAATTCGCGTGATTATTTTTTCGTTGTTATGTCTTTTGGTATTCTGTATTCGACCCATTTGACTTTGCCTTGTTCAATTGCAGTTTTGAGGTTCTTTTCATGGGCGTTGACTCGTGCGTTGCCACTTTTAACTTCTACAAAAATAACTTCGGAAATTTCTTTTGTGTCGGCTCCTTTGAATACTATGAAGTCAATTGGCTTGCCTATAAAACGCGCTTCAGTTGGAGAAAAAGGAAAGTCAGGCAAATAAGGCGCAAGTTGCTCTGCAAACTGTCCGCCTAATACTGATCTTGACGTTTTGAGCCGGTCTTCTATTAGTTTTGGAAGTTTGTCAATTTGCCAGTAATGGTCAGTTAAAACCTTTCCAATTACGAATCCAATTACCGCAGCAACCGCAATTACTAGAATTAACAACAAATCTAATGCCATTAACAAAATTAAGAGTTAAACTTCCATTTAAAACCCTTAGAAAATAATGTGCAGAGATTTCAATTTATGTGCAGTTAAGCTATTAAATGTGCAGAACTTAATTTATGTGCAAGGTATTTGTACTGAGCAGTGCTCACAAATTAAGTTTTAGAAGGTGTTTTTGTTATGGATTCAGTTCAATTGAAAATAAGTATTCCTGCGAAGTCTTCGCGCAAGGAGCTGCTAGTTAGGTTAGTTTATTGGATTCCGCTATTGTTTGTAACTTATATCCTCCAATTAGCCAGTATGATTTGCTTAATAGTTAACTTTTTCTCTGTTTTATTCCGTCAAAGAGTAAGTATGACGTTCTCTAGAGTTCAAAAAACGTCTGTCGATTATTACACCAAGATGTGGGCTTACTATACTTTTTTAACTGACGAACGCCCGCCAATAATCCCAGAAGGTTAATTTCTTTTTACTTGCCTTCTCTTTTTTTCAGTTTTTTTCTTTTTAAATTTTGCTTTTTTTCTTCAGCTTTTTTTATTTGCGTTCGAATATTTTTGGTAATTCGACGTGGCATTTTTGGTAGAATTCGAGAAAAGCAGCTGTTTCTTCTTTGATATATTGTTCAATTTTGTCGTATTCTTTGTTTTTGTACCATGGCGCTATTACGCTTCCATTTGTTTTTTTTGAAGTAAAATTATGCATTCCGCAGCCTTTGAATTGGCCATGGTTTAAGATAACAAAAAGTGATTGTATGTCAATTGCTGGAGAATTGTATGTGAAATCGTAGATGTCAAAAGGTATTGAGTGTTGTAAGCATTTAGTTTTCAAGAATTTGCGTTCATAATTCAAGTTGTTTCCAACGGGTATAAACGACCAGGGTTTTAACAAGGGAATAAACTCTTTTAGGATTACTTCTTCTCCTTTTTCCCATTCTTTCAAAATGTTCAACGAGCCTGCAGGCGTGCCATTTGCGTTCATTTCTTGAAACTGAATAGTAATTATTTTGTCCGTTATTGGATTAGGCGTAGAGCCTTCGCTGAAAGTTTCAATGTCTAGATAAAAATAAGCCATTAGCAATAAATAGCAGGTTAAAGGTTTTAAGTTTACGTTATTGGCAAGTGTTTTGTTAACCTCGGTCTTTTTATTCGACTTTTGTTTTGTTTATTTCGATGGCTGTTTTTTCTTCTCATTTCGATCATTTGCGTGAATTGTTTGTACGACGTAATTCAGATGGTTTAAAGCAATTTGCTGTTGAAACTAGTTTGCAAGCGTTGCAAAACAACGACAAGCGTTTAGTTCAGTTCAGCATCGTTGGTTATTCGTTAGCGAAATTAATGGAAAAGCCTTATATTGCACGCAGTAGTCGGTGGGCTAAGTTTTCTAAATTTTTGTTACAAAAACTGGCGCAAGTGGAAAAATGTAATGACGCTTCAAAAACTTGTGACGATGTGTTATTTGCTATTGTTTCGGAATTACGGGATTTGAGTTCAGACTTAGGAAGATTCGTATTTAATGTAGTTGAAAAAGCTAAAGTGAAAGCGGCTACGGAAATTTATTCGCACGGTGCTTCGATTGGTGTGGCAATTGAATTAACTGGTGCAGATCGGAAGGAGTTAATGAGCTACATTGGCGGTACGACTTTAGCGGATAAGTTTGAAACTAAAACAGTTAACCAAAGATTAATGAGCGTTGAAAAGCTTTTCAAAAAATAAAATTGTTGTAAATTATGTGGTAATGTTACATGGTAAAAATAATGTGCGATAGTGGCCCGCTAATTTCGTTTTCAGATACTTGTCTAATTAGTGTATTGCCTTTTTTGGCAAAACTCGGTGCTGAATTTTTAATTACTCCCGCTGTTGAAAAAGAAATTGTTTTGAATCCAATTAATGTCCATCGTTATGCATTCTCGGCAATTAGGCTGCATAAAACTATTGATGATAAATTGTTACGCGTTATTGATGTTGATTCCCATTTGATGAATCGCATAATGAATTCAGCGAACGCTGCTTTTTTACTTCGCGGAAAACCAATGAAGTTAATTCACGCCGGCGAAGCAGCGTGTTTAGCGGCTTATAAGCAAAATGGTTGTTCAGCACTTGCAATTGATGAAAAGACAACGCGTTTACTAATAGAAAACCCCGCGTTGCTTGCTGATAACATTTCAGAACAGTTTGGCCAACGCATTATTGTCGACAAACGCAGCTTAGATGAATTCACTTCACTTACAAGTGGTATTGAAATAATACGTTCAAGTGAATTACTTGCAATTGCAACTAAAAATGGATATTTTGATTCTTTTGGAAAACATAAAGAACAGGCTTTTCACACGGCTATATACGCCTTGAAACAAGCTGGGTGTAGTTTATCCGAAAAAGAAGTAAACGACTATCAAAAACTCAAGTTCTAATTGTATTATTTTTGTTTGGCTTTTTTTCTAATGTTTTTCTTTCTTGAACTGTCAACGGCCTTTTTTCTTCCAAAGAAAGGAGGGGGTTGATGGACTTGCCGGGATTTTCGTAGCTGAGAATTTTCTTTTCCCAAAGGCTTTTCTTTTTTAAAGAAAAGGCTTATCGAACCCGGAGTCTCCACCTTGCGGAGGCGGCGTCTTACCATTCGACTACAAGCCCATGTAAAGATAAGCGATGAAAAGAAGCTTATAATGTAGTTACTTCGTAAATTATTGTTTTTGAGTTTTCGCTAATATTGCCACTATTCCAATTAATAGGATTAATATGATTGCAACTTGTGGCATTACGCTTGGCGAAACAATACTTAGCGCTGGAATAGTGATTGCTTGCGAATTTGAAACGCCTTCATTTGCGCTGAATTGAAGTGTAACCGTTTGATTAGCGTTTGTTGGACGCTGTGCTGCTTTTAAGTTAATTCGAATTTGTGCGCTTTGCCCGCCTTGAAGCGAAATAACTGGGGGCGTTTGCACATAAATATAATTCAAGTCATTTATGAGTGGAGTTACTTGTGAAATTGTTGCTCCGCCACTGTTTGTTACTGTGACAACTAAGTCAACGCTGGTCGTTTCACCTGCTGGGTTTCGGTTTTCAATTACTTGATTTACAATAAAGTCAAATGCAACGTCTGTTGTTGTAAATGTAATTGGTTGTGAAGCAAATTCGCCGTTTGTTGTGCGGGCAGTTAAATTAGCGAAAAATTGTGAATCAGTCGCAGTTTGCGGTACTGTTACTAATAATGAAAATTCTTCTGTTTCGCCCGGAAAGATGGATGTAGAGTCAGCTACATACCAGATTGATGGAATGCCATCGAGTGTAATTTCTACATTTGATTGAGGGATTTGACCAATGTTTTCAATTGTAATGTTAAATGCTTTTGCAATTCCTTTGACTAGCTTAACTTCTTCAACGCTTGTTATTTTTAATAGTGACTCGCCGCTTCTGCCAGTTGGATAAACTGTTACATTTAAACCAATGTTTTTTGAAAAGCTAGGTGTGTCTAAACGTAATTGAACTGTTTGTGAACCAAGTGGAGTGTTTAAGTTTGAAACAAATCCAAGTGAAACAACTTGTGTTTCTCCAGGGTTAAGTGAAAATGTATTTGGCTGAATTTGTACATTTAATTCAGTTGTTGGTACTGATGACAATGCATATTCAAGCCTAGTGCTGCCTGCGTTTGTAATGTTTATCAATGTATTTGTAATTCTAGTGCGTTCAATTACTATGTTGCTCGGTGCAACGATGTTTGTATCAGTAATGCCTTGTACTGTAAAGCAAAAGCTTTTGTCTAGAAATACAAAACCTTGGTAAGTTCCACGTACTTTAAAGGTATAATTGTCAATTGGGGTGCGTAACTGTGGAGTTATTTGTACTTGAAATGGCTTTTGTTCACCTTGAAGTAAAGTCAATGTTGATTCAGTTACTTTAGTAATGCCCTTTACAGTTGTGCTTCCTTCAATTAACAAATTAAATGGTCCAGTTGTTTCTTCATTATTTTTCAAAATGAGTGGAATAGATGTTGTGTTTCCAGGCGTAACTGCTAGACAAGTGTCTTGAATTGGAACGTTTAGCAATTCGACTGATAGTTTTGGCGCATCTACTTGTATGGACAATGGCAAGTCAATATCATAGTTGCAGCAGTTACCTGCATCGACTTTGTAAATCCAAGAATAAACCCCGCCAGGCGTGCCCGGAGGTAATCGAACAGTTACAGTGACGTATTTTGTTTCGCCAGAGAGTAATGCGATGTTTGAAGCAGTGAGGCTCGTTGATGTTTCAAATGGATTAGTATTTTTTGAAGTAATTGTTGCAAATATTTTCTTGTTTTCATTATTCTTGACGCCGATTTTAAATTCAACTACGTCGCCTGGCCTTGCATTTTGAGGTTCAACTGGCGCTATCCAAGCTGTTACTGGTTGAGCGGTTGTCGAGTTGCCTTGTGTAACGCTTGCATGAAAAGTAAGTGAAGTAGCGCAAGTTGACCCACTTGGCCCTGCGCGGAATTCTCCGGGAATGTCAAATGCTCCACTTGCGCTCATTGCTTCAACATTTAACCTAACCGCTATTCTTTGTCCAGGGGCAAGTAATGTGCTGTCGCTTATGCCACTATATGAACATCTTAGTTCAAGTGGGTTGCACTGTGCACTTGCACTTATGTGTTCAGTTGTTGTACCTCGGTTGAAAACATTTATTGTAAATGAACCAGTTTCTCCAGTTGCGATTACTAAATTATTATTATAGTCTAAGTTTACTAGCCCACAATCTGTAGAAACTGCATTGGTTGAGAGTGAAAGTGCTAAGAATGCAAATAAGAACATTAAAACCGGTTGCTTCATAATCTAAATATTGGCCTTCCGCGCTTTTTAAAGTTGTTATTTGACGAAGCAGAATGCGCCTTTTGAAGTTACAATAAGACTGGCGTACCCCCTGTTTTTTATAATACCTTTTCGTTGAGTTCTTCTAACCGCTTAAATGATTGAAATATCCCCATGACTCATAATTTGTGTTCTTTGTCTGTTGTTGTGCCAACTTTTAATGAATCACGTAATATAAGCAAAACACTGCGCTACATTCGTTGCATTGACCCGCTTGTTGAGATAATTGTAGTTGATGGCGGTTCAACTGATGGTACTGTTGAAATCGCTAAAAAATACGCGGATAAAGTAATCTTAAATAAAACTCGAACAATAGGTGGAGCGCGTAACCTTGGGGCAAAATTAGCTAAAGGCGAAGTAATTCTATTTGTTGACGCAGATACCTTGCCGCATATAGAATTTTTTGAGAAACTGAGATTGATTTGCTCGCGTGATCATAATGTAGTTGGCGTGGGCTGTCTGATAATGCCGCGTGGGTTAAATTTTTTTGAGAATCTTTTCTTCTATTTTTTGAACTTTATTGTATTTTTATCGGTAAAAGTTAAGCGGCCGTCAATTGCAGGCAGCTGTGTTGCATATCGGCGAAAAGATTTTTGGAAAATAGGTGGGTTTGATGTTGAACGCGCTGCAAGTGAAGACCAAGACTTTTCAATTCGCATTTCAAAAATAGGGGATGTGATATTTTTTCCGCGTATAGTTGCTTACACTTCTTCGCGGCGGTTACGCCAATTAGGTTTCTTTGGTTTACTATTAGACTGGTCTAAAACCACGATTAACTTCTTACTGGGAATAAAAACGAAACATTATAGATTAACGCATGAAAAGCAATAAACTTTGGCGAAGAAAATGCATCCAATCCTTTCAATTATAATACCCGCTTTCAATGAAGAAAAAAATCTAGTGAAGACAATTGACGCAGTTAAGAAAAGCATCGCCTTTGCAAAAATCCCCGCGGAAATTATAGTAGTTGACAATGACAGCGGTGACGGAACCTATAAAATCGCGAAGAGATTGTCTGATGCAGTTTTCATTGAAAAACGGCATATAATTGCGGCAGTTAGGAACACTGGTGCAAAGCACAGTCATGGAGATTATTTGTTATTTATAGACGCAGATACGCTTATCCCGGTTCAATTAATTCGAGATTTTGTAAACGCATTACGCACACGCGCAGTTATAGTTGGATGTAATGTAATGCCATTTCCTTTAAATTCAATTGAACGCAATTTGTTTAAAGCGTTTAATTTAATACTACGCTCTTCTGCACACCATGGCGCCGCCTTTTCAGGTAATTGTGTTGGCTATCGCAGGAGTGTCTTTCAAAAATTAGGTGGCTTTGACGAAGATAGGGTTGCAAGTGAAGACCACGATTTATCAAACCGCGCTTCTAAACTTGGCAAAGCAGTTTTTCTTAATCACTTAACAGTTAAAACCTCTAACCGCCGCGTGAAGAATCTAGGGTTACCTCTAATGTTAATGGGTTGGTCTAAAACAACTTTATTTTACTTATTAG
>JAHFHN010000108.1 GCA_023246885.1 Microcaldota archaeon | reverse complement strand
GTAACTTTTTTTTAATTCTTTTTTCTTATAGATTCCTATCAGTGTAAAAACTGCAAGCTAGACTTTGAAGCAAACGAAGCGTCCCAGTGCCCGCGTTGTTCAAGCGCACAAATTCACCGTAAACCAAAAGACGCGCCTTCTTCGCCTAGTGCCTCGGGCGCAACTGCTTCTCCTGTAGTCCAACCGCGCAAATTTGTTTATGGTCCAGTTATCACTGATACTAAAGAGAGTTGGAAGAATTATCACAATGCCGACGTACAAGTTTGTTCGGCTTGTGGTGGAAAAGATTTTGAATTCATTTGGAAGAGAAAAGAAAAAGTGTGCAAGAAGTGCGGTGAAATAATGCCACTACGCCGACGCTAATTATTTAGGGCTTCCACATATCTTCAGGACTTCCATATCGCCTAAGCGCTTCTACGAATGCGTTAAGTATTTCTTTATGTAGCGGTGGCTTAATGGTCCGGTTAGCTGTGTGCATTAAATGATCAAAAGCTGCTTTGCCTGAAGTTTTTTTAGCAATTTCTTTTGCTTTGTCTAAATGTGGTTTCATTCGCTCAACAGTAGTTTTCTTTAACAAATCGCCAAGCGCTTTCAAATTCTTATCCGTAATCTTACCTTTATTGCGCGCAGTATGCAATGCAACTTGTAAGTCTGGATGGAACCAGCCGTATCTCGCCATCCCAATCGATTTTAAATGACTCTCAGCAGCTGCTCTTTTTTCAATTACAGACATAACAACCAATTAACCCAAACAACGCGTTATACTTGCCGACGCTAAATATCGTTTGTTCCTCCTTATTTTTTTAATAAAGTAGCGTAGCTCATTTTAAAAAGGTTGTTTTGGTTATTAAGTGTTTTATGTCAATAAAGCGTTTAGTAATAAAGCACGAGGATTTGCATCCACAAGTAAGGCAAAAAGTGAAAGTATTGCTAGGTGCAAGGAAAAAGCGAACACGCAAGGTGTTTTCAGGACTCAAATATGTACCCCCGGCTGTACTTTTTGGGTCAATTGCAGGCGCAGACACTCATTCGGCTTTAACCGGGCTAGTAATTGGGAGTTTAATGCCGGTTAGTGCAGTTGCTACGGGCTATGCGCTTGGTTCTCCCTTGGTTCGTAAGGCAACTGAGCGTGTTGTTGAAAAAGCCAAATTTTTAGATGCGCAAAAGACGATTAGTGTGGCGCATGCGCGTGAGACGCACCCGTTTCTAATTGTTGACCGACACGGGGATGTGCATTTGATTCCAAAAACCAAGTATCAGACTGCCTTGGCAAAAGCACAGCGGACTTTTCTAAAACACGTCGTTCCCGGAAGATACCGTGCCAAATTATAGTTTCAATCTTCTATTTTGGTATGTAGCTGTAAACAATTTTCTCTTCTTCTGGTGGTTTTCTTTTTTTCTTGCTTTTTTCAACTATGCTGATTATTTTTGGCTTCAAGGCACCACCCGCGGCTTTCCTGGAGTTTTCTTTTGTGGGATGTAGTTGGCAAAGTATTTTGCTGCTTCGCTGTTCAACGGAGAATATGGATTGGGGTTTTCTAGCATTTGTAGTAATGCTTCGGCAATGCTTGATAGTGTTTGTGATTCGGTCCAGGAGTTTAGCACTTGAATGCAAACTCGGCCGTCTTTTGGTCGAATATTTGGGTGAAAGATGTCGCTGTCCCAAATTACTTCGATTCCGCCGGCATACGGGTATTCGCGGGTTAAGTAAATTGAAATGTTGTGACTATTGATTGGCACAACGGCGTCGCCGTTTTTAGTGTAGCCGCGCCCATTTAGCTTAAAGTGGTATTCGGTTTTATCTGGGTTGACCTCCAGGTTGGAAATGTGGTTGTTCTTTGAAAGCGAGGCGAATTCGTTGTCTAGCCTGCGCTTCCAAACCCCTTCAGGTAGTTTTGGCATAAATTGTTGGCTTCAGCCTCCTGTTGGGTCTGGCATTAGTAAGAGGGTTTCGCCTTCGGTTACGCCCGCGTCTTTAAGCTGTACTTCTGGAGATAAGATTTTGTTGTCTGATGCCTTTGCTAGCACGAACCTGTCTTTTAATTGAAGCGAATCAACCAGCACATCTAGGACAGATTGAACTGTAAATTCAGGTTCAACTGCTAGTGTAATTTCTTTTCCGCTTGTTGTGTGTGAAACCTTTATGTTAAATTCAGCCATTTTCTTTCAATAAAAGTTACAGCGCATAACTTTATTATGCTTAGTGGCCGGTTTTTTTAACTTATCCGCAGTTGTTACTTAGTTATGTCAAAGCCGCGCATTTTAGATGTAAAGAAGCCCGACAAAAAACCCACGGTAGTTCATATTGAAGAAGACGATTATTCGCGCATTTTAACGCCAGTTGACCCAGCTACACAAAAGTTGCGTGAAGGACAATTAAAAGATGTCATTCCACAACCGCCCCCAATTTCTCCACTTGGCGTTGATCCGGACGTTAGAAAAAAAATTGAAGAAGACCGCAAAAAACGGCGAGGTTTAGTAGGCGACGTAAAAGACGTGTTGGGTGTTAAGTAAGCGATGCCGCTTGAATGGAAAACAACTAAATTGTCTACGCTAAAAGGACCAGTGAAGGTTACTCATTGGAAAAAGCACTCGCCACGCGCTTTACTTGCTGCGCTTAAAAGTAAACCAGTAAAAGAGTTTCCCGAATCTACTCCTGCGGTTAAGTTTCATAAATTTGGTGGCCAAACAATCGTTGCCCGAACTACCACTCCTGTGGGATTAGTTGTCGGGGTTACAGGTGGAGTAGAATTCCGATGCATGCCGCCAATATCCATTTTTGATATTCTTAAAGAACTAGCAGAAAAAAAAGTGGCTTTTGTGGAAGTGCCAGTTGCTTTAGTTGAAAGAAAAGCAATGCATACCTTAGTTACTCTTGCTAAGCCGCACCGTGGGTCTCTTGAAGCGGTATTATCCGCAGATGATGTTTCTGAATCTAA
>JAHFHN010000107.1 GCA_023246885.1 Microcaldota archaeon | reverse complement strand
CATTTTCAGTTACCACCAGCATGCTAACTTGGTTTTTATCCATCTGTTTACCTGCGCTTTCAAGAGAATCATCCGCATCAATAGTAACTATATTTCGCGTAGCAATGCTTCCAACTGTCTTTTCTTCATTTGTCATAGCTTTTTTTCACGGTACATAATTGTTTTAAACTTCGCGTTTTAATACTCTTTGTTATTTTTGAATGACATTTTTGTGTGGTTTATAGCCCCGCGTTAGATAGTTTGTTTTTAGGTGATATTCAAATGGCTAAAAAGAAAATTGCAATAAATGGTTTTGGCAGAATAGGTAGGATGTTTTTTCGCGCAGCAATGCAAGATGAGGCTTTTTGCAAAAATTTTGAAATAGTTGCTATAAACGATTTAACTGATTCCAAAACACTTGCCTATTTGTTAAAATATGACTCAGTTCACGGTAAATTAGAAGCTGATGTAACCGCTAGTGAAACCACTTTATTTTACAAAGGCAAGGAAATCGCTGTGTTCAGTGAAGACAAGGTGCTGAAATTGCCTTGGAAAAAAATGGGTGTTGATTACGTTCTTGAATCAACTGGTAGAAATACTGATAGAAACGCAGCTTCACAGCACTTAGTTGCAGGCGCTGAAAAAGTTGTTATAAGCGGCCCATCAAAAAACTCAGACGCGGTGCTTTTACCTGGAACTAATTTAGATAAATATGATTCAAGTAAACACGACGTCGTATCAATGGCTTCATGTACTACTAACAGTATTGCGCCATTGTTAAAACTGTTAAATGATGAGTTCACAATTGTAAAAGGTTTCCTCACAACCGCGCATGCATATACAAATGACCAACGACTACTTGACTTGCCTCATGATAACTTACGCAGGTCGCGCGCAGCTCCAGTTTCAATTGTTCCTACTTCTACAGGTGCAGCGAGTGCAATTGGTCAAGTACTTCCTGAATTATCGGGGAAACTCGATGGGATTGCTTTACGTGTGCCAATTGCGTGCGGTTCAATAAGTGATTTAACGCTGGTATTATCTCGCAGCGCATCTGTCAATGAAATTAATTCACTTGTGAAAAAAGCAAGTGAAGGAAAACTAAAAGGGATTCTAGCTTACACTGAAGAAGAAATTGTATCTGCAGATATAATCAACGATCCACACAGTGGAATTTTTGACTCTAAATTAACTAAAGTAAACGGAGATTTAGTTAAAGTCTATGTTTGGTACGACAACGAGTGGGGCTATTCGGTTCAATTACTTGACTTGTTCAAGCATATTGCAAAAAAGTAACTTTTAAGTGATTTAAATTATGCTTGGAAAAATATATACAATTGATGATGTTGAAGTTAAAGGTAAAACTCTTTTAGTGCGAATTGATTTGAATTCCAGCATAGGCGAAGACGGTAAAATTCAGTTCAACCCGCGTTTTGCCAGCCATGGAAAAACTCTTGTTGAACTCGCAAAAAAAGGGGCTAAAGTAGTTGCAATTTGCCACCAAGGTCGACCAGGCGATTCAGAATTCCGCTCTTTGCGAGAACACGCCGCACTTCTAAGCCAAGCAACTGGCATCGACGTACATTTTCTTCAAGACGTTTTTGGTCCAGCTTCATTAGATAAAATAAAAAACCTTGGAGAAGGAGAAATTCTTCTTCTTGAAAACTTACGCTTGTTATCCGAAGAAATGCTTGAAAGAAACCCACGAGATGCAGCGAAGTCACTGCACGTACAAAAGTTGTCCAGCTGCGTTGACTTATTTGTAAACGATGCATTTTCAGTTGCCCACCGATCACAAGCAAGCATAGTTGGGTTCAATGCATTACTTCCCTCAGTTGCGGGTAGGGTGATGCAACGTGAATTAACTGCTGTGGACCGTTTACTACAGCGCGAAAACGGAGCAGTGTTTCTTCTTGGCGGCGTAAAATTCAAAGAAGTACTAGACTTAACTGAAGCAGTTTGTAAAAACGGAAAAGCCAAAAAAATACTATTCACAGGCGCATCAGCCTTACTTTTCCTAAAAGCAAAAGGATTAGCACTCGGTGAACCAACTGAAATCAAACTAGAAAAACTAGACGCAAATAATTATATCGACCGCGCAAAAGCGCTATTGAAACACTATTCTGACGTAATAACCACTCCAGTTGATCTGGCTGTTGATCAAGACACCAAACGAAAAGAATACGCTACTGTAGATTTGCCAGTTAATTATCCTATTCTGGATATCGGAACGAAAACAATTTCAAACTATTGCCAGCTTATAGCTGGTGCAGAAACCGTTTTTGCAAAAGGCGCCTCCGGTAATTTTGAAAAACGAGAATTTTCACACTCAACACGCGAACTATGTACTACTCTTGCTAATTCTAAAGCGTTTACTGTACTCGGTGGAGGTTCGCTATTAACTGCCTTTGAAGCATTCAAGATAGACAAAACAAAAATTTCTCACATCAGCCTATCGGGCGGGGCATTACTCGAAGCACTAGCCGGTAAAAGTTTGCCAGGAGTAGAAGCACTTGAAAAACACTCGCAATGATTTAATGCTAGTAACTACCACTTAATCCTAACTTTTATATATTAAGGGTAGCATTATATATACGGGAAGTGTTCAAACTGGCATGGAAACTATTAAAGCTACTATTATAACCTGCAGCAATTGCGGTTTTGACCAATTTTTTGATTTAAGTAAAAAGTTTAAAGTCTGCCCAAGCTGCAGTCACGCTATTGTTATGCGAACCGCCTCTGGCCCTGAACTTAAAGATATTAAAGACAACATGAAGCTAGAAGGGGTTGTCACAAAAGAATTAGCTTATAGCGATTATCGAACTTATTCTCTAACCGTTGCAGAGATACGCGAACTAAAGAAGTTAGCAAGAGAAAAGAAAAAAGCAGCTGCTTCAAAAGCGTACAAACTCCACGGCGGCAAAAAACCAATGCGATTACTTTCTTAACAACACCGCGCCACAAAAAGTGAAATTAGTTAACTACAGCTATTAACTCCTACGCA
>JAHFHN010000106.1 GCA_023246885.1 Microcaldota archaeon | reverse complement strand
AGCAAAGCGCATTTCATTCGTATTGGAGTAAGTTTAATGCCAATTAATTGCAGCGCTTTTTCTTCAGTTAACTTCTTCACTTCTTTCAACGATTTATTTTCTATGTATTCTAAAAGCATTGAAGCAGAAGCTTGGCTTATTATGCAACCTGTGCCGGTGAACTTTGCTTGAGTTATTTTTTTCTTGTTGTCAATTTTTAACTGGATTTCGATTTGGTCACCGCACGAAGTGTTCACTTCAGTTGCCGAAAGCGTAGGTTTTTCGATTTTTTCTTTATTTGGCGGGTTATTGTAGTAGTCCAGAATAATTTGTGAGTACATTGAATTGTTTTTGTTCATTTCTAAAGTTTGAACACCTTTTTGCATTTGTTTAATGCATTTACAAGTGAGTCAACGTCACTAAATTCATTGTAAATTTGGAACGAAGCACGACAAGTTGCGTTTACGCCCATTGCATTCATAAGTGGTTGACAACAGTGGTGTCCAGTGCGGATTGCAATTCCTTCATTGTCTAAAACACTGGCTACGTCGTGTGGGTGTATGTTTGCAACGTTAAATGAAACTGCGCCAACTTTTCCTTTTAATGGCGGATAAACTTTGATGAACGCGAGTTTTTGTAATTCCGAAACACAATAGTCAACAAGTTTATTATTGTAATTTTCAATGTTTTTCATTCCGATTCTATTCATATAGTCAATTGCAGTGCCAAGCGCAATTGTTCCAGCTATGTTTGGCGTACCGGCTTCAAACTTCCAAGGCACTTCATTCCAAGTGGAATTTTCCTTGCTAACTGTACTTATCATGCTTCCGCCAGAGAGAAATGGCGGCATTTGTTCAAGTAACTCTTTCCTTCCGTATAGCGCGCCGATTCCGGTTGGTGCAAACATCTTGTGTCCAGAAAGCACAGCAAAGTCCACGCCTAGATTTTTGACATTTACATTCATGTGTGGAAAACTCTGGCAACTATCAAGTACAACTGTTGCGCCGTTGCGTTTTGCAAGTTTAGTTAGTTTCTTTACATTGTTTACAGTTCCAAGCACATTTGAAACATGAGTAAAAGCAAAAATGGCTACGCGTTGCGAAGATAATTTGTGTTCTAAATCCGGTTCATCTATTTTTCCGGTTTCTTTGTCTACTTCGACGTATTCGATTTTTGCGCCTTTTTGAGCTGCTAGTAATTGCCATGGAACAATATTGCTGTGGTGTTCCATTTCAGTTAGTAAAATTGTATCTCCTTTTTTCACGCGTTGTCTTCCGTAACTTTGCGCAACTAAATTTATCCCTTCAGTTGCATTGCGCACAAATACCACTTCTTCACTTTCGGCGCCCATAAATTCGGCAGTTTTTACTCTACTATTTTCGTACAATTGCGTTGCGTGTTCACTCAAAGTATTTACACTGCGGTGAATGTTTGAATTATATTTTTCGTAAAACTCGCTTTCACTGCTAATTACTTGTTTTGGTTTTTGAGAAGTGCCTGCACTATCAAGGTAAATTAATTTCTTTCCGTTTATCTTCTTTCTAAAAATTGGAAAGTCTTTTTTCCACTTGCTTACCATTTGTTTTCAATCAACTCGTCGACTTCAATTTCAGTTGGGATACTTCCGCGTTGCAAAAATGCAAGTGTTAACAATTTTTCAGCTTCTTTACTTGCTATTCCGCGTGCTTGGCAGTAGAATAACTGTTCTTCTGGAATTTTACTAGTTGACGCTGCATGCCCTGCTTTTACTTCGTTAGCTTCAATTTCTAATCCCGGAATGCTCTCTGCCTTGCTTTTTTTGTCAAGTAGCAGCGAGTGGCTTGCAAAAAATGCATTTGACCCACTTGCGTCTTTCCCAATCCAAGTGTTTCCATTTACTTTCAAACTCGAATCTCCGCGCAAAGCACTGTAAAAACCAGCTAGTGACACTGTATTCTTGGCCGAGTGTTTGACTTGTAAATCTAGTTTTACGTTCCCGCTATTTGTACAAAGAATCGCTCCGCCAGTTTTAACCTCTGCGTATTCGCCGTTTAAGTTAAACTCTGTTTTTGCCTCTGAATTCGTGCTGTTGAGCATAACTATCAAGTGTTTAACTTTTGCATTTTTTCCAATGTTGAATGTCGTAGTTAGTCTTGCATTGTTTTCAACCACTTGTGCAATGGTTAATTGCGAGTTATCTTCGCAGTTTATTTCTACTTGACCAGTTTTACAATACATTAGCGTTTTTTGTACTTCGTTCTTGCTAACTGTAATGTGCTTTGCAGGCTTTACAACTGTTAACTCTTTGAGTTTCATCCGACTGAACCTTCCATTTCTAGCTTTATCAAGTTATTAAGTTCCAACGCGTATTCCATTGGAAGTTCCTTTGTAATGTCTGCAATAAATCCAAGTACTATTAGTGCAGTCGCTTCTGTTTCTGATAACCCACGGCTTTTTAAGTAAAATAATTGTTCTTCGCCAATTTTTCCAACGTATGCTTCGTGAGAAATGGTTGAATCCTCTTCATTAACTTTCATTGTTGGGTAAGTGTCGCTACGTGATTGTGGATCTAAAATTAGCGCGTCGCATTTTACACTTGACGTTGAGTTAGTAGCGCCTTTTGCGATGTGTAGTAAACCCCGGTAGCTTGTTCTTCCGCCGTCTTTTGAAATTGATTTTGAAATTATTCTAGATGTTGTGTCAGGCGCTAAATGAACTGCTTTTCCGCCTGCGTCTTGATGCTGGTTTTTTCCAGCAAATGCAATTGAAAGGATATCTGCTTTTGAATTTTTACCAAGCAAGTAAACTGCGGGGTACTTCATAGTGAGTTTACTTCCGAGATTAGCGTCGACCCATTCTACAATTGCGTTTTCATGCGCGTGTGCACGTTTTGTAACTAAATTGTAAACATTTGGAGACCAATTTTGAATTGTCGTGTACCGTATCTTTGCGTTTTTCAATGCAATTAACTCAACCACTGCTGCGTGTAACGAATCAGTTGAATAGATTGGCGCGGAACAACCTTCGATGTAGTGCACTTGTGAACCTTCGTC
>JAHFHN010000009.1 GCA_023246885.1 Microcaldota archaeon | reverse complement strand
AGTTTTTTGAAAACTTTCATTGACCATGGCTTGTGTACAACAAAGCCTTGCACGTTATAGCGAATGTCTGCTAAGTCTGCAGCGTAGATTATTGTATTGTACCAGCCTGAAAAGTCATTTTCTTTATCTTTGTTAAATTCACGTGAACTCATTTGCATAGTTTATGCTCGTCCTCCTTTTGTTTTGTAGCATACTTTTCTTGGAAATCTGATAAGTTTTAAATCCACTCTTCTTTTACCAACAGATATTTAGCCAGTATGTTGAGGTTGGTTTTACTTACTTTTTTTACAAGTGATACTTTGGCTTTTTTAGCTGGCACGATAAAATGTGACGCAATGCCTGTTTTTTCCATTTTCAATAGGCGATTAGTTATTTTAACGAGCTCAACTTCCTGCTGTTCAACATCTATGCATACTTTTTCTCCGTTTAAGTAGGGCCCACGGCTTATTTTTTTACCTTTCAAAAAGCCTGCAACGTTTTCACTATGCCAAGCTGGTGGACCGACGAGTTGCTTTACTTTTGGCAGCTCACTTGACGTAATTTCAAATAACAATTGTCCAGTTGAATAAGAATCACAGCTTCCAAACAAGTGAAAACCAACTGCTTCTAGTTGCTTGTAAATATTTTTTTCAGTTCGCTTAAACTGGGGAAATAAAATGTCATCAACCACGTCTGGTTTTTTTAGTTCGATTAACAAAAATGCTGTGCCGCGTTTAGCGATTATTTTATCCAACATTTTTGCTTTACTTTGACTTGCTAATTGGCTTTTTTCTTTAAAGAAGTTTTCACTTGGTTTTTTCACAAATGCTTTTGCTAATAAAATGAATTTTGCTAAACTCTGTGAAGAAATCGCAGCTGCTGCGTTTCGATTGCGGTCAATCACGTCGATTAGTATAATTGGTGCATCTTTGAAACGGTGCAATAGTTCAACTTTGCCTTGCTTTGTTTCAGAATTCCACGTGCCTTCATAATCAACTATAGTTGGAGGTAGCCAAACTGATGCTTCGCGCAGTAAATTCTCCAAGTCGCCGTACTTTAGCATTAGTTGCTCGCACACTAGGCCGGAGAAGCCACCGATTTCTACTTCGGCACCATAAATCTGGTTTACTTTTAAGAGTTTTTTCAAAACCCGTACATCGCGACGCTGGCGTTGAGTTAACTTTTTCTGTAAATAATCCATGTGCAATGGAGAGCGGTCAACTGCGCTTTTGATTCCAGTATTCGGTTCAACTTTAAAACAAGGGATTACTTCGATTTGGAAACCAGCAATGTTCGATTGAAGATAAGGGTGTTCAGCGTAGTGCGTTTCCCATTTTGTTTTTACTGCCTTTTTTGCTGCATCGAATGTTTTCTTAACAATCGCTTCTTCTTTCATCTCGCGGGGAAATGCTACGAACAAGTCGATATCGCGGTCACCACGTAGGCCAGTGTCACGTGCTGCGCTTCCTACGAAAGTAACTTTAGCTGCTTTTGGCAAGAATTTTTCTAAATTGGAAATAATTTCAGCTGCAAATTTCTTTTCTTCTTTTAGCTCCGCTGGAGACGGCGAAACCTCGCTAGCTATTTTGGCAAATATGCGATCCATTTCCATAACTAGAAATACTCTGTGGTTGAATAAAAACCAAGGCGATGGGCGCAATCTACTTATAGGTTGTGAGATTAATTGAGTTTGATCGCTGTGGTTTTGATTCGCCGTGCTAAAAAGTCAGACAAGGATGGGTTACTTCAGCTTGCTAGTGTATTTCACATCGGAACAAGAATGAATCGCAACATAGTGTCAAAGAAACTTTTTGAACTCATTAAATACAGAAACTACAAAAAGCACATTATAGAAGACGTTAGTAATTCTTTGACTGATAATAAGGGAATTGTCTTTGTAGCTGAGCAAAATGGCCAGCTTGTCGGCTATATCTATGGAAGTGTAAAATTACAACCTAAAAAAATTCTAGAAAAGGTTGGGTATGTTGAAGACTGGTTTATGCTTGACGGATTTAGGCACAAGGGCATCGGAAGGAAATTGTGGGCTAAACTAATGACTTGGTTTAAGTCAAAGAAATGCGATTGCATTGAACTCAAAGTCTATCCAGAGAACGAGCCCTCGAAGAAAATATATCGAAAGCTAGGCTTAATTGAAAAAGACATTATAATGGGAAAAAAACTCTAATTGAGTATTCCGATTATTTTTTTTATTATTAGATCACTTTAGTTCTATTCTTATTTTTTCAAGCAAGCTTTTCTTTTTGTTTGATGGTGCTAATGCGTGTTGAAGCACTTGAACTATATTTTCTACTGGCACTATCTCAATTGCTTTAAGTTGTTTTGGCGATAGCACGAGGTCTCCGTAGTTAGATTTTGGAATTATGATTGTTTTGATTCCGGCATTTATTGCTGCTTCTGCTTTTTGTGTTACACCACCAATTGGTAGTACTTCTCCTCTTACGCTAAGCGAGCCAGTCATTGCAATGTTTTGCAAAATCGGTGCTTCTTCCAATGCTGAGATAACTGCAGTTGCAACACTAATGCTTGCACTATCGCCTTCAACTCCTTCATAAGTTTGCAAGAACTGCACGTGAATATCATAAGAAGAAATATCTTTGCCAGTGTGCTTCTTGATAATGGCAGATACGTTTTCAACTGCTTCTTTTGCAATGCTCCCTAGTTTACCCGTTGCAATGATTCTGCCTTCTTCTTTGCTTGACGATGGCGCAATTTCAGCAACAATTGGCAAAACTATTCCACTGTCGCCCATTACTGCTAACCCATTTACTTTGCCTATTTGCTTGCCATTTATTGTAAACACTTTATAGTCTTTCTTTTGTTCAAGCATTTGGCTGGCTACTTGCTGTTCTAGAGTTTGTGAAAGTTTCTTAGCTAATTCAACGTGTGCTAATGTTGCATATTTCGCTCCTTCTTGTTGTGCGATATCTCCAGCTGCGCGTATGAGCCCGCCTAATTCGCGTAACTTCAATGTTAATTTCCCTTTTCGTCCACTTCGCTTTCGTGCTTCGTTTATGATTTCCATAACTGCTTCGCGTTCAAAGTGTGGAATTTTGCCGTCTTTTTTCACTTCTTGTGCAATGAATTTACAAATCTTCATCCTGTTCTCTTTTGTATCTTGAATGCTTTCATCCATGTAAACTTCATAACCATAACCGCGTATACGTGAACGCAATGCAGGGTGCATGTATTTGATGTCGCTGTAATTTCCAGCTGCTATTAATACAAAATCGCATGGCACTGCTTGTGTTTTTACTAGTGCGCCAGAGCTCATTTCGCTTTGGCCAGTAATTGAATACTTCTTTTCTTGCATAGCCGTTAGTAATTCTTGTTGGCTGCGTGCTTTGATTGTTGCAACTTCATCAACAAACAACACTCCTTTGTTAGCGCGGTGTATTGCTCCGGCTTCAATTCGAAGATGTGCTGGGGTGCCGAGTCCTCCTGACTGTAAGGGATCGTGCCTGCAATCTCCGAGTAGTGCTCCTGCTCGTGCGCCTGTTGCATCTACGAACGGCGCTTTTTTCTTGTCGTGGTTATCCACAAGAAGTTTCATTTGTTCGTGTTCCATTCCGGGCATTAGTTTGCCTTTACCTATTTGCGTTGCAAATGTCAACATCGCGGACATTACAAACAGGCCGATCAGTAACGCTGCAGTGATTATGTCTCCTAAATGCGGGCGAGCGTAGAATAATAAAAGAAAAGAAACGAGAATGACGACTGCCATTATTATCAAGTTTACATTGCTGCCTGACATTCGTGCCTTCATTCTATTTGCCTGAAGCATTTTTCGGCCTTCGCCGGCTTTTACTACTTTGATAACTGGGGCATTTTCATCTTCAGAATTTTGGTAAACAAGGATATCTTCAAGTGCTTCAACTGGCAATAATTCTGCCATTGCTTGAGCTAGCATTGACTTTCCAGTTCCAGGCGAACCAATTAGTAATACGTTGCGTTTTTGGCTAGAGGCTTTTTTGATTATATTCACTGCCCTTTCTTGGCCAATGATTTGATCAATAACTTTATCCGAAACCGGGATCTCAGCAGTAGACTCAAACTTGTCAAAGTCAGACGAATCCACGGTTTCAACTTTTTCAGAGCCCTTGCGTGATTTAGCCTTTTTGACCTTCGCTTCTTCGGTATCACTAGTGTCTTGATTATTTTCTGTTGCCATAGTGTGTATAGCTTTATCAATTTCCTTGTTTAATATTCTTAACATGATTCGAATAATTGCCCTTGGAACAAGCGGAAGCATGCCAACTCCAAAATCTCCACCTAGTTGCTTTGCGGTAAAATGGGGAGGCGTTTATTTATTTGACTGCTGCGAAGGTGCGCAACGTCAAATGATGAAGTACAATGCAAGTTTCGCTGGAATTGATGCAATTTTTCTTTCCCACTTACATGCAGATCATTTTGTTGGCATATTTGGTTTATTACACTCGATGAACTTCACTGGCCGCACAAATGCATTGAAGTTATTCGGGCCACATGGCACAAAAAAACTTTTTTCTTCAATTTTTGCCTTGAAAGAATTCACAATGCGTTTTCCAATTGAAATACTTGAAGTCGAAGCGTCGAAAAAACCCTTCTTCCAAAATGACTTATTTTCAGTCAAAGCGTTCGACGTAAAGCACAACGCTCCACATTCGCTTGGCTATGTTTTACAAGGTCTATCTTATCGCAGGTTTGACATGGAAAAATGTAAAAAACTCGGCGTACAAGGAAAAGACTTTTCAGCATTACAAGAAAAAGGCGAAATTATGGCCAACGGCAAAAAAGTGAAGTATGCGGATGTAACCTACATACAAGATGGAAAAAAAATTGTTTACACTGGAGACACTGCGCCATGCCCTGCAATCGCAGCAAATGCAAAAAATGCAGATTTACTTATCCACGATGCATGTTTCTTAGAAAAACACAAGGCGCATGCCAAGCAAAAACTACATTCAACCTGTCTAGATGCTGGAAAAAATGCGAAAAAAGCCAAAGTGAAAAAATTACTCCTCACGCACTTCTCAAACCGCTACGATGACCAAACTGAATTACTTAAAGAATCCAAAACAGTTTTCGAAAACAGCGAATTAGCCCAACCCGGATTAGAGATTATGATTTGAGTATAATCTCCCGCGACAAAGTTTAAGTTCAACTTTTACCTATAATCTTTCGCTAATTGGCGATAATTTGACATGATTCAATGGGTTTGTTTTGACTGGGGAGACACGTTAGCGGATATACGTGGAACTTACGAAGAGATGGAGCGTGACCACTGGGTTTACAATACTTTACAGAATTTTGGAATTAAAGTCCAACTAGATGAATTCGACTCGGCATATGCCGAAGTTTCCAAACGCTTTTCAGTTGCACTACGCGGCAATACTAAACGCTGGCAAAAAGGTTTTTTCTTTCTTGAACTTTGTAACCGGCTTAACTTTCCAATTACCGAAGAAGAATCCAGCAGAATGAGTGACTATTATAACAAACAATTTATTTCAAAATTGAAATTGTTACCGGGCGCTGCTGAGCTAGTTGAGTTCCTTGCGAAAAATAACACAATTCGCCTTGCGCTTATTTCAAATGCAAATGGTGAGCGTGTTCGTAAACAACTTGAGTTCTTCAAGCTAAACACTTATTTTTCAATTGTACTGATTTCAGATGAACTTGGCTACGAAAAATCAAGCGTTGAACCATTCAATATATTTCTACAGCTCGCTAAACAAATAAGTCCAGATATAACTCCAAGCCAATGTGTTATGATTGGCGATCGAGCAGATGAAGATGGCTACGCTAAAAACGCAGGCATGAAAACAATCATAGTGAAGCGAACTCACCGTTCTACATCCAAAGATGATGTTGCTCCTGACTATGTTGTTGACGATTTATATGATTTGAAAAAACTATTAGCGAGCTTGTTATAAGGGTTTTAAAACGAAGTTTTCCTATTAATTCTCGCTTTTAAGAGGTTATTTTTATGAATAAGAAAGAATTAATCACAACTGCAATAGTATTCCTAATCGTTTTTGGCCTAGCATTTAATTTCACCTCGTGGCTCAAAATTCAAAACACTACGCTATATGATTTCAAAGTAGTTTCCCAGACGCCAGCAGTTGACACGTTGCGTCAAATATTTCATCAAAACCGTTCACTTATAATGCGTGAGGAATTAACTGCTGAACCATCTAGACAAAATAGTGCTATTGCTTCAATGGCAGCTGAACTCGTCTATGCTTCAACTGCAATGCAAGTTCCAGTATACGTATACGCCACTGTAAACGGGGTTCCTGTAAATGAAACTTGTAATCTCAACAATTCACAATGTGGCACGCCCGATATAGTAATTCGACCTGAAACGTCTTCAAACCCATGCAATTGCATTATACTGAACGCTAACAAAACAATGGAAATAAGTGGATCAATTGACTTCATGCTTCAAAGCGCTGCAAATATCCGCAAAGTGGTATACTTAGCTGCGTCTCCACTTGAAACCCAGCTACTGGTGAACAAAAGTGAATAAATCAGATAAATCGAATCTACTAGGAAAGTTAACGCATAATTTCCAAAGGCTAGATGAGATAGCTGAATCAATTGGCGCGCCCGCTTCTACTTTAGCAAGTATAGTATCTCAACTTGAAGAAGAAAAATTAGTTGAGCTAAAACGCGAAGAGCGAACGATTGTACAACTTACTCCAGAAGGGCAAATAGCATTGAAGGAATTACCAGAAAGAAAATTGGTTTCTTCGCTTGTCAATGAAGAAGAAGTCGGCAAATTACTTGAGCGAACTGGATTACAGCCAGTTGCATTACAGTGGGCAAAGAAAAACAATTGGATAATGCTGCTCAATGCAGGCGGCAAGACACTTGTTAAAAAATTACCTGAAGCTGGAACAAAAAGCAACCACGAAACTTTTCTCGCTAAATTTTCGCATGATCCAGTTGTTAAAACAACTGAAGAATTGCGTTGCGCAAAAGAATTACGCGATCGTAAATTAGTAAAGCTACTTGAACAAAGAATTCTGTTCGTAAAACTAACTAATTCGAGTAAAGCGAATTTTGATAAGGCACATGGCGGCGATGTAGAACTAGTTAGTCAAGTTACGCCACAAATGGTGAAGCTAGGCACAAGTGCGAAGTTACGCGAATATGACGTGCAAGCAGAAGTAGCCGCGGTTTATCCTGGCAAAAAACATCCTTTGCAAATCATGGCTGACCGAATGAGAGACATATTGGTAGGCATGGGCTTTGAAGAGATGGACGGCCCAATTGTTGAAAGCAGTTTTTGGAATTTTGACGTGCTATTCATGCCTCAAAATCACCCAAATCGCGACTTAATGGATACTTTTTTCCTCAAGCAGCCAAGCCAAGCAAAAGTTGAACCCAAACTAGCTGATATTGTAAAACAAGTTCATATCAATGGCTGGAAAACCGGTTCAAAAGGATGCGCTTCACAGTGGAGCATCGACGAAGCAGCAAAACCAATTCTACGCACGCATACAACTTCAACCACTTATCGCTACTTGAACAAAATAGGCACCGGAGAAATAAAATCGCCAGCTCGCTTCTTTTCAATTGCAAAAGTTTTTCGCAATGAAGCAATTGACCGAACACATTTGCCAGAATTCCACCAAATCGAAGGATTCGTTGCAGCAGATGGACAAAACCTACGCACTTTAATGGGCGTGTTTACTGACTTCTACAAAGAACTCGGCATTTCAAAAATCCGCTTCAAGCCAGTTTTTAACCCATACACTGAACCTTCAATGGAAATATTCGGCTATCATGATGTATTATCAAAGTGGGTTGAAATTGGAAACTCGGGCATATTCCGGCCAGAGACACTTGCCCCATTTGGAATAAAACAAAACGTATTAGGCTGGGGCTTAGCGCTCGAACGAGCAGCAATGATTCTATTCGGCGTAGATGACATAAGAAAAGTAGTTGGCGCATCAACAGATTTACAATGGATTCGCGATTTTCCAGAACTTCCAGAGGTATTAAGATAAAAAATGGTAGTAGTGTCTTTTCCAACAAATCAACTCAAAAAGAAACTAAAACTCAGTGGCGACTTTGAAAAAACGCTTTCTGAAACACTATTTAAAATCGGAATGGAACTAGAGTCAACAAATGACAACGAAACCATAATTGACATAGCCGGCGCAGGTAACCGCATTGATGCAGTTTCACTAGAAGGTCTCGCCCGCATAGTAAATGCATACATTGGAAACTACGATTTTCATTTTCCAAAAATCACAAAAGGTAAAAATATAATCAATGTGGACAAAAATGTTTTGCTAATGCGTCCACATATGGGGGCGTTCATTGTACGCGGTATTGATTTCAATGATGATAATTTGCGTAGAATGATCAACTACCAGGATAAAATCCATTCTACTTTTGGGCGCAACAGGTTAATGCTTGCAATGGGGCTATACAGATTGTCAGTTGTTAAGTTTCCCCTGAACTTTACCGCACTTCCTGCAAAAGAGATTAGATTCGCCCCGCTTGGATTTGAAGAAGAAATGACTGGAGAGGAGATCCTCAAAAAACACGAGAAAGGCAAGGCGTTTAGTCACTTGGTTAAAAGCACTTCTGGTCATGTTCCGATTTTCCGCGATTCTACTGGAAAAGTTTTGTCAATGATTCCAGTGATAAACAGCAACGATGCCGGTAAAGTAGAACAAGGCAAGCAAGATATATTGGTCGAAGCAAGTGGGTTTAATCCCAACTTGTTAGTTCAACTACTCACGAGCAACGCATTGGACTTTGCAGATATGGGCGGCCAAATTGAAACCTGTACCGTAAATTATAATGGCAAAAAAGTAGAATTTCCACAATTCACTTTTGATAAATACGCTCTTTCAATAAGTGAAATTGAATCAAAATTAGGTTTATCTTTTTCAACACAACAAGCAATTAAACTACTAAAGCAAATGATGTTACCTGCAACTGCAAAAGGCAAATCCGTTTTAGTAGATGTCCCTCGTTTTCGCTCTGACGTTGTGCACAAAGTAGATGTAATAGAAGACATTGGCAGAGCGTATGGCTTTGACAATTTCGCTCCACTTGCTCCAACTCAATATAACTTCGGCAAAAAACATAGTAAGACTGTTTTATTTGACTCAATTATAAGTTCATTTGTGGGCTTGGGATTCCAACAAGTTGTGTCGTTGATTTTAACTTCTAAAAACGAAGCGACTGCAAAAGCAAATGTTGTAGACAATGGAAAATTTGTTGAATTACATTCAAGCAGGGCACTTGGTTTAGATTCATGTCGCCAATCTCTTTTACCTGGTTTACTTGCAATAATAGCAAGCAATAAAGGATATTCTTACCCACAAAAAATATTCGAAGTTGGAGAATGTCTTGAACTTGACAAAAACAATGAAACAGGCGCATCAACCACTTGGAAAACGTCTGCAATTATAGCTGGTGCAAACCTTGGTTTTGCAGATGCAAAAGCAACAATAGAAGCACTTGGCAGGTGTCTTGATGATTACAAACTAAAAATAGAGCAAATTGAAGACAAGCGATTCATAACTGGCAGATGCGCAAAAGTAACTGGAAAAACTTTCAATGGCATATTCGGAGAGCTTGACCTTCAATTACTTCGCAATCACGGGATAGAAATGCCTTGCACTGCAATAGAACTAGAACTGAAGCAAAAGAAATAAAGTTACAGATTCCAGAACTTCGTTAACCTTTTTGAAAACGCATTATCTTATTGTGGTGTTGGCGTAAGCGACGCGCCTTCAAGTCTAGGGTGCCATTCATCCAAAGCGCGTTTTAACTCGCTATTGTAAGCCTTTCCACCAAGTAGAATTAACCTGCGTGCTCTAGCTAAATCTTCACCCTCTAACCTTCTGCCCATGGAAATTGCCTTTGCATAATGTCGAGCAGCGATATCTGGATTACCGGCCCTTAAATGCTTGTGTGCATCTGCAATTGCATATTCTGCTTCCCTTGCCAATGCTTCTGGCGTAGCTTCAATCTCTCTAAGTGTCTTTCCTTTTTTATTGTGTTCTGTTGAAACGTCCGGTGTACCGACTGCACTTGCAGTAGTAATTTGTGCTTGTGCTGCTTCACTTGTACTGCCAGGTTCAATTGTATGATTTTCCATTATAACTCCTACTTTATTTTGTTTTACATATGCCTTTAGTTTTGCTTCCCAATCCTTGCCAGGCATTTTCACTATTTCAAACAAAGGCGCGTGTACTGGGATATTGGGCGGGGGGCTGTGTTCAGCATCTACAGTTGTTCCAGAAGGAGCGCCGCTAACTACGTGAGAGTCTTTTGGTGGTTTAGGTTTTTCAAATGGACGAATTGGTACCACTGGTTTTCTGCCAAAAGCCCCTTTTTTCAATTCAACTTTAGTGGGCTTTGGCAGCTGCTGTATAGCATATGGCCCGCCGAAATATAGGAGGCCACCTAATACTGCGAGGCCCAGCGCGTGTCTTAATAGCCCGGGTTTACTTCTCGTTCTTGGCAACGAAACCGAAGCCGCTCTTAATGCTTTTTCTTCTTCTTTTGTTCTAGGTCGCTGCGCTGGCTTTGAAGTTTGTTTAGGTGCAGATGCTGGTTTTTGTTCTGGTTTTCGAGCAGATTTAGGTGCTGGAAGTGTTGGTTTTTCTTTGACTGCGGCTACTGCTGTTTGTTTTAAGAATTCTTTTAATGTGGGTGCTTTGAAGTGTCTGTTTAGGCGTCGTAATGCATCCTTGGCATTTACTCCTCTTGTCATTGTGGTTTCGTGGTGTTTTATGAGTTCGTTTGCTTTTTGTTTAAAGGCATCTGTTTTGTTTGTGGTGGTTGCTTCTGTGTGTAGGCGTGCTATGTGGGTGCCTAGTGTTGTTAAGTCTCTTGTGAATTGTGGGTCAGTTCTTCCTTGTCTTGCAAATTCAGTGAATAGGTGTCTTTTGCTTGTTTGTAGAAAGCCGTAGCGTGGAACTCTTGCGCGGTCGTAAAATTGTTTTGCTTCTTCTTGTTTCATTTTTTATCTAGTACCTGTTTTGCTTTTTTTAAGCCTTTGTTTTGGTTCTTCGACTTTAGCTCTTGGTTTTTGTAGCAAACGATGCCAGTCTTGCATAGCATGTTGAATGCTATAGCTTGAATGTGGTCCAGCGATATTCATCAGCGATTGTGCGCGCTGTAAGTCACTTCCGGTTAATTCTCTACCAAAATAAATTGCGCGCGTGTAATGTAGTGCCGCCACATCGTAATTTCCCCTATCCCAGTGTTTCCGCGCTTTTTTTATTGCATTTTCCGCTCGTTCTGCTAATGCCTTTTCAGTTGGTTCTATTCCTGGATTTGTAGTTTGTTTTGGAACATATTCAGTTGACGTATCAGTCGTGCTACTTGCGCTTGCGGTAGTAGTTGCAGGGTTTGCGTCGGTTGTGTTACTTGGAGTTGCGGTTGTGGGTGCCGCTTCGCTTGGTTCAATTGGTTCCGGCGAATAATCCAATATTGAAGCTTTTACTCTATTCTTTCTTGAATACTCTGCTAGTTTATCCGCCCACGTTTTGCCGGGCATTTTTACTACTTTAAACAACGGCACCTCTACTTCTGGCGTGTAAACTGTTGATTCAATTTGAGACGGCCTGGTTGATTCGTTTTCAGGAGCTTTCATTACTTGATTTATAGCAAACAGTGAACCTGCAATTGTGCCGGCGGTTATTGCTAAGGCACCGAGTGCGTGCACTAGTAGTCTTGGTTTTCTTCGCGGTTGTGGTAAAACTGTGCTTGGTGCGGCTTTTCCTTGTTTGACTGTTGCCAATACTGGTTTTTGTTCTGATCTTCGAGCAGATTTAGGTGCTGGAGGCGTTGGTTTTGGTCTTTCTTTGACTGCGGCTACTGCTGTTTGTTTTAAGAATTCTTTTAATGTGGGTGCTTTGAAGTGTCTGTTTAGGCGTCGTAGTGCGTCTTTGGCGCTTGCGCCTTTTGTCATTGTGGTTTCGTGGTGTTTTATGAGTTCAATTGCTTTTCGTTTAAAAGCATCGGTTTTGTTTGTAGTGGTTGCTTCTGTGTGTAGGCGTGCTATGTGGGTGCCTAGTGTTGTTAAGTCTCTTGTGAATTGTGGGTCAGTTCTTCCTTGTCTTGCAAATTCAGTGAATAGGTGTCTTTTGCTTGTT
>JAHFHN010000105.1 GCA_023246885.1 Microcaldota archaeon | reverse complement strand
AAGCTTAGAAAAGCAGCGCAACGTTTACAGAGCAATGTTGAATTATTTGGCTCGCAACAACGTGAAGAGATCCGACAATACGTGGCTTCACCGAAAGAAATGGCTGCGGGTTTACATAAATATTCTGAACTAGTGTCTGCATGGCCGCGAATAGTTCAAACGGCTAGGGCAATGGCGAGAAGATGAAGATAACTTGTGATACTCTAGTAATGTTTCTAAGATAAATTCAAAACAATTAAGATATGTTGATATTGATATATGGCTGAAATGATGCGATTTTTTGACGAACGTGTACCTTTTCATGGGGCATTACGAGCGCATAAAGGGGACTTGCGACCATTATTGTACGCTGGAATGCGTAGTGGGAAAATTTCAGCGTCGGACTTAGAAGAAATTGGAGGCATCGTAAAAACGTCCATTGAAAAACGCGGTACTTTAACTCCTAGAATGCAGTGGGGTATTAACGAAGCTTTTATACATGCGCAACAAAAACGATTTCCAGAAGCGCTATCTGAATTACGAAGTGCATTTTTCTGGTCAAATCCAGATAACTTGCGCAAGCTAGAGAGACACTTTCGCAGCAACGGGATTAATTTAACCCTAGGGCGGGAATTATTATCGCAAACAGCACACGTGTTTAGCGGTAACTACAAGGGGAAACGCGTAGTTGTAAAACTAACTGTACGCCCTCCTCTTCATCCAACGGTAGAACGTCATATTGTTCAAGTGCCTGTAGCGCATCAGTTATATGAAAGTCCAACGCCATTTATTCCGGGTCACCTTTCAGTAGTGAATCACTTGCCTGGCAAAATTGCAGTAAAAGCTATTGAGGATGGTGCGCCGGTTATGGCAACTTTTCACAATATGGGCAAGGCACTTGCAAAAATACATTCTAACCCAATGACTCCACAATTGCGTAGGCTGTTCCCTGTTCCCACGCGTTTATGGCGCCCTATTGCTCAAGAAACTTCAAAAGATGTTAGTGCAATTGCGACTGCGTTTAATCTAGATAGTGCCACCGTACGAAAAATAAGTCGCGTGCTAAATACAAAGCTAAAGGAGCCAAGTGCATGTGTGCTTCATAATGATTTTCATGAAGAAAATATTTTGGTAGACGAAGCTGGAAACGTTTCAGGTGTAATTGACTTTCAAGGTGCTAAATTTGGAGATCCAATGTCAGACTTAGCAAAAGCTATGTACTATGCTAGAAAAACCGAAGAACTTTACGGTTTTAAAGGCGCTTCAATTGCATTACGAAATGGATATCACCAAGAAAAACCATTATCTGCTGACGCTAAAGTGCGATTAAACCACTTTTACTTGGCAACTGCAATAAGCTTAGCTACGCCATACCTGAATAATGAAGAAGTAAAACCTACTGTAAAAAAACTTTTGCTAGAAGCGCTTAAGCGTATAAGCTAGAATATGTTGGTTTGGAAGAAAGTTTGCTCGATTAATATAAAGTCTCTTGCGAATCGCGGCCATAGCTTAAAAACTATTATTGCGTTTAATACTAAATGGTTGTTTTCAGTTCATTTAGAGAACTTGCATTAGCTAAAGAAGAGTTTGCAAAACTTGGCTTGCCTGAAACTGCGCTCCACTTACTTTCTACGCATCCTGATTTATTGGTGCGGCTACATGCGGACTATAGAAATGGTCAACTTTACGATGGAGAATTAAACGCGCTAGGCGAACAACTATATAATTTGGTTAAATATGCCGATGAACCAGAGTCAGACATTCAATATAAATTGCAACGCGTTTTCAGAAATGCGGACAAACACTTGCGCAAAGGCAGGCCAATATCTGCAATAAACCACTTAATTTCCAGCACAGTTGATTCCGAGTCACTCAACCGTGCTTCGCGAGGAGTATCGCGGTTTTTTTCAAGACGCGCTACAGCAACTCCAGTTGCGCAAACAATGAAGCGAGACTTAATTCCTGTTTTAGATTTTTTTAAACAAATTGGAATGCAGAGATATGGCTTTCTCCAACTGCACCCTAAGTTGCTAATTGGATTGCATGAGTTGTATAACGCAGGTGCAATTGAAAAAAAAGAATTGTTGCACTTAGGTAACAATTTTGTAAATCTAGTTACTGACCAGCCACACGCAGAGCGGGAAAAAGTATTTAAAAAATTCGGAAAAATATTCAAAGTAGCTGCTGCGAAGTTAAAAATTGGAGATGGTTCAACTGCTATTGCTTACTTGTTAAATTCAACTAATACTCCTGATTCGCTTAACCATGCGGCTAAATTTGCGCCAGCTGAACAATTGCGCTCAACTTCTCTAGGTAATACTGCCATTCAACGTATCGCGCTACTTTCTTACAAAGCAAAGAAACTCGCAAATCAATTTGTTGCCGAGGCAAAAGTTCCAGATAAAGAAAGATCCGAACAAGCCTATTCTGCGTTACAGTCAATCAATTTTCCAAGGCACGGCATGCTTCGAGCTTATCCGCGCTTATTAATATCACTGCATGAATATACCACATTGCATTTTCCACAAAAGCCAGTTGAACTACGTGAATTAGGCAACAACTTAACTGTTTTAACTAGCAACCACGAAGCAGTTCAACAAAATCAGCCGCTTTTATCAAAGTTATTTGCAAAGATTGAACACAGTGCCAAACATTTGACGCCAGATCAAGTTGTAACTCGCTTAAGATTGACTACACAATCGCCTCAACACTTGCAACGTGCAACTAGAGATACGTCGTTAAGTAGGTTCAAAGAAACCGCGGTTGGCAAAGCACTATTCACTGAATTACAGTTACCAAAGCGTCAAATTCGATCAACAACCGCCATGGCAATAGTTAAAAAGCGTTAACCACTTTTTATATTAATATCTGGTAATTCTATTATGTCTAAGCCGGTTGAGTATGCTGTTCATTCAAGAGAAGAAGCCGTTGAAGTATTCAACGAATTAAGAGTGAAACGATATGGGTGGCTTCCCACTGGTCTAGCAATTTCATTTGCCGACGAAGCAAAAAGAGGCAAAATAAACCCCGCACATTTAATTCGCCTGGGGGAT
>JAHFHN010000104.1 GCA_023246885.1 Microcaldota archaeon | reverse complement strand
CGAGAACGATATGAATCATTGAAAAAACGGCATCTCGATCTTTTTAAATTACGTGCAGTTTAATTTGATACAATTAATTTAAACAGAAGGCCAGTTCAAAGCAGCGAAGTTAGTATAAACTTACACTTCGCCCACTCGTTCTGCAAGGCGAAGTGTAAGGCTTTAACAAAGCGGCTAGCGTTCATCCCATGCCTGAAGGCATGGGTTTTCCGCTTTGTTAAATAAATTATACTTTTAGCGTTGTTGCGATTATCCAAATTGTCGCTGCCCCAAGTAATATTAATAAAAGTTGTGCAATTGAATTGCTTATTTTAGTTTCTTTGTGAAGTTCAGGTACTAGGTCTACAGTTGCAATGTACAGGAACATTCCCGCGGTAAATGCAAGTGCATAAGATTGTATGTTTGCAATGAGGTTGCTGAAATAGAAAAACAAAATGCCACCTGCTACTGCGGTTAATCCAACTAACAGGTTAAATAAAAGCGCTTTTTTTACAGTAAAACCACTTGAAAGAAGTAAGCTGAAGTCACCAATTTCTTGCGGAATTTCATGAAGTGTAATAGCTAACGTAGTTGCAATTCCCACCGCCGGACTAGCGATAAATGCAGCTGCAATTGCAACACCGTCAAAAAAGTTATGTAATCCATCACCAATTAGGTTAAGATAACCAACTGGCTTTTCGTGAGGAGGTTTTCCTTCCTTTACTCTAGAGTGTGAATCGTGGTGATGATGCCATAGGATGATTTTTTCAAGTGCAAAGAATACCATTAATCCAACAAATGCAAGCAAAAGCGTGGTTTCTGTTTGAATCTGCCTAATTGCCTCTGGCAACAGGTCAAAAAATGCCGCGCCAAGCAGGGTTCCAGTTGCAAAGCTAACTAAGAAGAATAAAATTGGTTCGATCTTAACCTTAACGCCTAACAAAAATATACCTACAAGAGAAACTAGACTAACTAGTACAGTTGCTAGAATAATTTGTTCTAAGACCATGCATTACCTTAATACACGCATATTAATAAACTTTAATACAAAAGTTAATAAGATTTAAAGTTTTGTATTTATTAAATTAATAATTTTGGTGTTTTTATGGCGAAAGTGATGAGTTTTTCAATTGATGCGGAAACTTCTGATGCGTTAGCTAAGTTGGAAAGTGAGCTTAATTTCCGCAACCGCTCTGATGCCATCCGAGCAGCTGTGCGTTCGCTTACCGAAGAAATTGAAGATCTTTCCCAGCTTACTGGAATAATAACTTCTGTTGCAGTTATTGTTCATCCTGATTCAAGCGATGCGGAGCTTGATAAATTGAAACACCAATTTCAAGATATCGTTATAACTCAGGTACATAACTATTTCGCAGGTAAATGTATTGAAGTATTTGTATTGAATGGTTCAGCTAAACGAATCGCTGCGTTTGCAAAGGAACTTAAAACTAAACCTAAATTCACTTACGCTAAACTTGTTAATCCACATTCCACCCATAAACATAAACTCTGAGTCTCAGCGTTTTTTGTACAACTTAAACGCCAAAAATCCCGCTATGGCAAGTATAGCAACTATGGTAAATACAATTGCATAATCAAAGTAGTGAAAAGAACTGGATTTTTGCGCTACATTAATTTCGAACGAACTTTCAATTACTTTATCTCCTAGAAAATATTTGGTGTCAACCGTGTAATTTCCAGATTCGGGAAATGCATACGTAAACGCTACGTGGCGTGCTTTTGGTTGGAACGTCCCTGCAAATACTATTTCGTTGCCTTGAGAAATTCGCACCCAAATCCCGTCTGGCGAAATCACTTCTTCTGTTGAAGCATTCGCTAAATTAAATGCCAAAAGTAATTTTTCACCAGCAATTGGCGTAGCGGGGGTATAGCCGAAGTCGGTGATATACTCGCCAACAATTTTATCACTACCCGCATCTAAATGTGCGCTAGCTTGTTGTAGTAAAAAGAGTGAAAAAAATACAAAAATAAGCGTTACAAAGAAACCTTTTTTCACGGAATCACTTTTTTGGCTCTATCAAACTACATCCAGTTTTTTGACTAAGTTGCTCAAGCGAAAGCTCTCCAGTTTGTCTTGATCCATCTGCAAACTCCCAAGTTGGGTAACTATTGATATTGGCACTAATGCACGCTTGCGTTTGTCTTTGACCATCGGGCTGAGAGCATTCTATATAGTTCAGATAATGCACCGAATTGCCAAACAAAGCTTTTTCCCGGTTGCAATGAGCGCACCAGAAAGCACCGTAGAACTTAACTCCCTTTTCACTTAAACACTTTGCAAATTCATCATGGGGGCCTGGTCCATTTGACGGTGAAGTAAAATAAAAAAGTCCCGCGATTAAGGCGACAACTACAATTCCAACTCCCGCTAAAAGTTTCCAAGACATAAATATCACTTTACTACCCTACAATCATCGCCACTCAGACAACTTGGCTCATTTTCCAGAACTTCTCGCTCTGGACATAGATTCCACTGCATACAAGCTTTATCCGTAAACGAATTTAATTGTTCGGTTATCGTCATACGGTTACCCTCGCTATATCCTCACCAAGTACGAAGCATGTGGAGTTAAATTTCATACCAAGCGATTTAAAAAAAACGCTGATTCCGACAAAAAAGAGCGCTTCTATAATCGCGTCTCCCCAAATCTTTTTAACCATTGACAACTAGTTGCCCGCGCATTTGTCGGTGACCTGCGCCGCACCTTACGCTGCAGAAGAAGTTGAACGTTCCAGGTTTATCCGCGTTGAATTCAACTAACGTTGGTATCCCGGGTTGTAAAGTTGTGTCGATGTCAAAATCAGGCAAACCAAATCCATGGGGTACATCCGTTGAAGTTATATTTATCTTAACGTGGTCACCCTGATTCACACTAATAATGGCGGGTTCAAATGCCCAATTATGCGCAGTCATGGTGAACTCTTTAGTCGTACCAGTAACATTACCTGCCGAAAGCGTTGGGCTTACACTAGCATTACCCGCAGTAGCACTTGAACTAGGAGCTGAACCTACGCAACCGAATAACAATACCGCACC
>JAHFHN010000103.1 GCA_023246885.1 Microcaldota archaeon | reverse complement strand
TTAAAAAAAGGCGTCAAAGCAGTTGTACAATTTTATCCGGCCAGCGAACCGAACTAATGCAAGTAGGTAGGTTATTCAAAAATGTCGGGTTCAAAACCACTATTGTAACTGATAACCCGGAAAATGCTAGGAAGCGAAAAATCTTTTTGTTACTCGTCAAATAAACAAATGACCACATGGCTTAAAAACCACCAAAGCCCTATAATTGTCGCTAGTTATTTTTCATTACTATTCGCAGGTGAATCTACTAAATATGACTGAAGATCAAAGCCAAAACGTACAAGAACAACCAATCCCACAGCCTCCAGTTGAAGAAACCGAAGGCCCAGAAGATGAAGATTCGGAACACTTACCATTTCCAAATGCCAGAGTAGTTAAAATAATAAAAAGCAATTTAAAATCTGAACACCAGCTGAAAAAAGAAGTAAAAGAAGGCGCAAACGTCCTGCTAGGTACTATACTCGCAGACATTTCAGATACGATGGACAAGGAGCCATACTTTACGCTTTCAATTGAACACTTTAATTCTGCTGCACGCAAATATCGCGAAATTGCACTAAACCAAAAACGCATAAAACGCATTCAAAAAGTGCTAGAAAAGCAACGCGCTGAATTAGATGAAATAATCGCAGAAATCGAACTCGAAGTCCCACCAGAACAAGCAACCGCCACAACGACTTCTGCACCTACAAACTAAATACTGCCAAGTACGCGCTTAGCATTATGTAATAATATGTTCAATGCATAATGCGCGAAGGATATCTCGCGCAAAGTTGCTAAAAAGGTATATTTTCAAATGCCAACTGAACCAGGACAATCTGCCGACAAGGAAAAAGTTGTAAACGAAGTCACAACGATCCGACACCAAAATGCGCAGAGCCTTACAAAACTACGCGAGTTATTTGACAAAGCAGCAACTGAAAAAAACAACCGCGATGCTGAAAACAAAGAAGTAAAACAAATCGCAAACCAAATCGAAGCAATTCGAAAACAAATCACTGAAGCTGACACTACACTAAAACCCCTAGAAGCCGAGCTTGACAAAGCAGACGTCACTTCTTCCCCCGATAAAATTAAAGCAGAAATACAAGCGCTCGAATATTCGCTACACGTTAACTATTCACCACAACGCGAAAAAACAATCTCACGCAAAATGAAGGACTTATCTAAACAGCTTAAAAGTCTGGCAAAACTAGAGCCAAAATTCCAACAACGTAGAACCCTACGTGCTGCCTTGCGTGAATTAAGAAAACAATTAAGTGAAAAAGTAAAAGAACTTAAATCACACGCAGCTAAAAGCGAATCACACCACCAAGCAATGCTTTCACTTTTCAAACAAGCAGAAGAACTTCAAACACAGTTACCAGAAGCTTTTTCTAAACTAGACGAAAAACGAAATACCCTCAAACAATTAACTGCAGTTGAACGAGAAGATGAACAAATTCGGCGCAAACAATATCAACAAGAAGAAAAACTACGCCAACAAAAAGAACAGCAACACAATGCCGAAACAAAACAGAAAATCGCACAACAAATGCAATCTGTGAAGAAAAAAGCACTAGAAATACTTGCACGCTTCAAGCAAGGCGAACCAATTTCACTAGAAGAACTACAAACCCTACAACTAGCCGGAATCGAAATTTAAAAAAAATCGCCAAACAAACTGACATAAAATGGAATTCAAAATAAATCCAAAATCGCCAAACGTTTACGTACCACTTCTAAGCATCATTTTTTTCATCATTTACCTAATAACCCTCCAACCCATAGCTGCAATACTTTGCATTGGCGCTTTCCTTGCCTACATTTCACTTGACTTCATAAGTGGCGCAAAACAAAAAGGAAAAAACAGTCTACTAGAAATAATATATGCAATCGCCGGTGCAGCAATAGCCTGGCTAGTATTATCTGCTTTACTACAAACGCAATCCCCACTAGATGTAGTAACCTCATGCAGCATGAACAATGTGCTAAACCGCGGAGACTTAGTTATTGTACAAGGCAACGACAAATACATTGCGCCCATTGTCCAATACGCAGGTGAATCTCCAAACATCCAACTCACCAAAACCAATTGCACACTATGGCGACGCGGCCAAGGCGACTCACAAATATCCTGTAGTGCTAACTTAACCCTTCGCAATTCCACTTCCGTGCTTACAATTCCAGTATTACGCAACGAAGTAAGTTCAAATGACGTAATTGTATTTGAATCAAGCACAGCCGGCTTAGTAATTCACCGCGCTATATTAGCAATAAACAATTCCCAAACCGGAAAAATAGCATACTTAACAAAAGGAGACAATAACCCCGTAGTAGACCAAGAAGCCGGCCTCGACGTTGTATTACCTGAAAAAATTCACGGAAAACAAATTGCTAGAATACCCCTAATCGGCTACTTGCGTTTATTTCTAGCTGGACAATTTCAAGAACCACGTGGATGCGATTTACTCATAAAATAGCCACATGCCCCAAATGGATTTATACTGATAAAAAAATCAGTTCATAGCGACTCCTTTTTTATTGTTGCCCTGCTAATATTTTCAAGGGTGTTATTTTTTTCATGAAACTAGTTATTGGCGACGCTAAACAATTCAAGCAATCTATTGAAGCAGTTGTAAACCTCGTAGACGAAGGGCTCTTTGAAGTAAACGAAAACGGACTACACTTACGCGCAATGGACCCAAGCCAAATCGCAATGGTCGACTACCTAATGCCCAAAGCAGTTTTCAAAGAATTTGAAGCAGAACAAGCTACACTCGGCCTCAACCTAGTTGACTTCCTAAAAATCCTAGGCAGAACCCGAAGCGACGAACAACTCATCCTAACAACAGAAGAAAAAGAAGCAAAATGCGTGCTTGAATTCATCTCACCAAACGGAAAACGCAACATCCGATTACCCCTAATTGACTTGAATGTTTCAGCTCCACGCGAACCCAAAATCCCGTTCGACACCACAATTAAAATGCGCGGGGGCACACTAAAAGAAATGCTCAAAGATGCCGGCCTCTTGTCAAGCCACGTTACAATCACCGCAGATG
>JAHFHN010000102.1 GCA_023246885.1 Microcaldota archaeon | reverse complement strand
CCAATTGGGGTTATTTCAGAGATCCTCAACGAAGATGGGACAATGGCGCGTTTGCCTGAGTTGAAAAAATTTGCTGAACAACACAAAATAAAAATTGTGTCAATTGCGCAATTAATCGAATACCGTTTGAAAAATGAAACGTTGGTTGAAAAAGTTGGAGCTACAACATTGCCAACTGAATTTGGGGAATTCAGTCTCTTTGTTTATCGGAGTGTAGTTGATAATAGTGAACACATAGCACTTGTTAGAGGCGAATGGGAAGAAAACGAACCCGTACTAGTGCGGGTTCATTCTGCATGTTTAACTGGCGATTCACTTGGTTCACTGCGTTGTGATTGCGGGCCACAATTACAAGAAGCATTGAAACTAATTGCTGAAGAAAAAGGAGTTTTACTTTACTTGAATCAAGAGGGCCGCGGAATTGGTTTAACTAGTAAAATAATTGCTTATAACTTGCAAGATCGTGGGCTGGATACCGTTGAAGCTAATGAAGCACTTGGGTTGAAACCCGACTTGCGAGATTATGGTATTGGAGCGCAGATTTTACGTGATCTTGGCGTTAAAAAAATGAAGTTATTAACTAACAACCCACGCAAGATTTCAGGAATCACTGGCTACGGGTTAGAAGTCACGCAAACAATTTCGTTGAAAATAAACGCGAATAAGCATAACGTTGATTATTTACAAACTAAAAAAAATAAAATGGGGCACCTGTTGTAAAGCTTAATTTCGTCTCTCTTTTGAATACTTTGCGTGATGAAGTGCGGCTAAAGTTAGATTAAGATCCCGTTCAGTAGCCTTAGATATCCTCGCTTCAAGTGCGCCACTTATTTCTATTTTAGCAGCATCTGCGCATTTTTGAAAGTGAAGATGCCACATTTCATGAACCGCCGGATGCCAGTGTTCTCTAGCAACTTCTCTTAGTTCATCATATGCGCTTTCGAGCTTTCCGTGCAAATTATAATATGTAATTGCTTTTTTAAGCGCAACTAAAGCAAGCGTATTTGCTCTAAATTCTGCTACAGAGTGATTTGAAAACTTTCGTTGCATTATTCCAATGCTTCTTTTTTTGCCAGTTTCAAGGAAGTCATCCCAAGCTCTTGCCGCTGCTTGGTGAGCTTTTAACACATCTGATTGTTTTGCGTTTAGTTTTGAAAAAGAGCGATCTATAAGTTCCGGCATTTTAAGAAATTCGCTTTGTTTTTTCGCCATTTTTAATCCCAGTTATAATGGTATTAAACGCTTTAAAGGAGTTTGTTCAATTTTTTTATTTTACTGCGGGGCTATAAATGTAAATGTCAAACACGTTGCTTCGCTTTTACTCTTTTAAATTCAGTTTCGTATGCAGAATCCAACGCACGCATTAAGTCACGAAAACGTTCTGGGGGGTAATGCTGATGGGGATTGTTCCTACTCCAAACTTCCATAAATGGGTGCGACAATCTTGTGCGCGAGAATATAATATCTGAATATTTACCCATTGGAACGCGTTTAAGTAAAGTTGGATCAATTAACCTAACTTCGTCATTTTTCATGACAACCACATTTGCCGGGCTAGGGTGGCTATGTCTATACCCAAGTGCGTTTAAACGAGCAAACAACTTAATTGCCTTTACTGCTAACACGCGCCTTTTAGATTCAGGAACATTATCATCGTATAGCACTTCTTGAAGCGAAGCGCGGTGCGGCTTAGCAAGAGTAACTAAAGTGTGAAATCTTTTTCCTTCAACTAAAGCAACCGGCATTTCAACAAAAGCGGCTTTTTTTTCGGCTAGCTCTTTAAGAATATCAAAAACTTCTCTTGACGGCAAATAGGTAATTCGTTTATCGCGGAAAATGCCGAAAAAAAATTCGCCAGAGCGACTAGTAGATCGAGCAACGATTGTTTGGCCAGCAAATTTATGAAACCTAACCGGGGGGGTAGATTCGGGAAACTCTTTTTCGGGTTCACTTTCAAGCGCAGCAAGTAAAGCGCGTGGTGAGTGCTTTTTCCAATGAGTAACCGTTACGCGACCTTTCGACGTATGCAATTTGGTTGTTTTCCATTCGAGTGGCATCTTTTACTTAAACCCCAAACACTTCTTTGACGTGGCTATTGGTAACAACCGCAGCTAAGTTAAAAAAACCGGCCGCTAAGCATAATAAAGTCTAAACTTTTAGTTGGGAATAAAAAAAGGTTAAAAGAAAAAAAGACGGAATTTGCTCGATTTTTTTATTTTACTGCCCAGTTATAATGTAAATATCAAACACGTTGTTTCGCTTTTACTCTTTTAAATTCAGTTTCGTATGCAGAATCCAACACAGGCGTTACTATATCTAACTTTTCGCTAGGATAATACCCGCGTGGGCTGTTCCTACGCCAAAGATCCACTAATGGCTGCAACAACCTTGCACGCGAGTGTATATGCTCTATATTCCGCGGTTCATTCTTTGGAACGCGTTGAAGTAAAGTTGGATCGATTAGCCTAACTTCGTCATTTTTCATAACAACTACGTTGCGAGGACCAGGATGGTTATGCCTGTACCCAAGCGCATTTAAACGGGCAAACAACTTAATTGCTTTTACTAGTAAAGCTAGTTTTTTAGACCCATGAACATCATCGTCAGATAATACTTCTTGAAGTGAAGCACGATGCGGTTTAGCAAGAGTAACTAAAGTGTGGGTTGCTTTTCCTTCAACTAAAGCAACTGGCACTTCAACAAAAGCAGCTTTTTTTTCTGCTAGCTCTTTAAGAATATAAAAAATTTCCTTTGGCGGCAAACAAGTAATAGGATTATCAGCCATATTGCCTAAAAATGCACCGCGCGGATCAGTAGTTCGGGCAACTATTGTTTGGCCAGCAAATTTATGAAATTTAACTGGAGGCGTAGAAGCTGGAAATTCTTTTATTGGCTCGCTTTCAAGCGCAGCAAGTAACCCGCGTAGCGAGTGTTTTTTCCAGTGCGTAACCCTCGATCCATATATGTTGGTCGTTTTCCATTCGAGTGGCATCTTTTACTTAAACCCCAAACACTTCTTTGACGTGGCTATTGGTAACAACCGCAG
>JAHFHN010000101.1 GCA_023246885.1 Microcaldota archaeon | reverse complement strand
CAGAGGCAATGCGTGAAATCTCCGGAAGAATGGAAGAAATGCCTGGAGAAGAAGGCTATCCCGCTTACTTAACTCGAAAACTAGCAGAATTCTACGAACGCACAGGCAGAACAACCTGCTTATCTACAAACGGGGATCGAATTGGCTCAGTTACAGCAGTCGGGGCAGTTTCGCCAGCGGGTGGAGACATTTCAGAACCAGTTTCGCAAGGAACGTTACGTGTAACCAAAGTATTTTGGGCACTAGACGCGGCACTTGCACGTCGACGCCACTATCCTGCAATTAACTGGCTCAAGAGCTACTCACTTTACCACGACGATTTAGAACAATGGTATGACGAAAATGTAGCAGAAGATTTTTACGACCTCAAAAACAGGGCAATGCAATTACTTCAAAAAGAGTCAGAATTGCAAAACATTGTACAATTAATCGGGCCAGACGCGCTTCCAGACAAAGAACGCCTCGTGCTAGAAGCAACAAAAATGATTCGCGAAGACTTCTTGCAACAAAATGCATACGACCCAATTGACGCACAATCAACGCTCACAAAACAATACCACATGTTAAAAACAATTCTACATTTTTACGATAAAGCAGCAGCTGCGCTTAGTTTAGAAATGCAGTTTGATGTAATTGTCAATGCGCCTGAAAAACAACGCATTTCACAAATGAAAAGAATAGTAGAAGCAGACGTTGAAAAAACATGCAAAACAATAACCGCAGAAATTGACGCAAGGTTTCAACACAAAGGTTAAACGATAAAAAAATTCAGTTAAGATGAAAGATTGATAGTAAAATAAGGTGAATAAAAAAATGGCTATGAGAGAATATCAAACTGTTAGCGAAATTTTCGGCCCAATCGTATACGTTGAAGGAGTTGGCGACGCAGCTTACGGCGAAACAGTTGAAATAACGCTTCCAAATGGAGAAAAGAAAAAAGGCCAAGTATTAGAGACAAGCAAAAACATAGCAGCCGTGCAAATATTTGGAAACACTCAAGGGCTTGACACTAAAACAACTAGCGTGAGATTCACAGGCGAAACACTTAGGTTAAATGTAAGCGACGAGATGCTTGGAAGAGTTTTCAATGGGCTAGGAGAACCAATTGACGGCGGCCCTTCAATCATTTCAAAAGAAAAAATCGACATTCAAGGCGCGGCAATTAACCCATATTCACGTGCAGAACTACATGACTTTATTCAAACTGGAATATCAACAATTGACACCACAAATACACTAGTTCGCGGGCAAAAATTACCCATCTTTTCAGCATCTGGATTGCCACACAATGAACTTGCAGTTCAAATTGCAAGACAAGCAACTGTAAAAGGCAAAGGCGGAAGCACCGAAAAAGAAAACTTCGTAGTCGTATTTGCCGCAATGGGAATCACTAATGCCGAAGCTAGTTTCTTCATGAGGGACTTTGAAAAAACCGGGGCACTAGAACGCTCAGTATTGTTTCTTAACCTTGCAAACGACCCTTCAATCGAACGTTTAATCACACCCCGTATGGCACTTACAACTGCAGAGTACCTTGCTTTTGAACGAGATATGCAAGTACTTGTAATCCTTACAGATATGACTAACTATTGTGACTCGCTTAGAGAAATCGCAGCTGCGCGTCAAGAAGTACCTGGCAGAAGAGGTTACCCAGGTTACATGTACACCGACTTGGCAAACATATACGAACGAGCCGGTGCGATCAAAGGCAAAAAAGGGACAGTTACCCAACTTCCAATATTATCAATGCCTGAAGAAGATATAACCCACCCAATTCCCGATTTAACTGGATACATTACTGAAGGACAGATCGTGTTGTCACGTGACCTTTACAGAAAAGGAATCTACCCTTGCATTGACGTGTTACCTTCACTATCCCGATTAATGTCACTTGGAATAGGCGGAGACAAAACTAGAGACGACCACTCCGGTGTATCGTCACAATTATACGCGTCATACGCAGAAGGAAGAGATTTACGCAACTTAGTTGCAGTTGTCGGCGAAGAAGCACTCACTGAACGCGACAAGAAATTCTTACACTTTGCAGATGCATTTGAAAAGCGATTTGTTTCACAAGGCAAATATGAAAACCGAACAATCGAGCAATCACTTGACCTTGGTTGGGAACTCCTAGCAGGAATTCCAGAAGGAGAATTAAAACGAGTTAAACCAGAACACATTGAAAAATATGGAAAAAAATTCAGAAAATAATATAAGCAAATCACGCAAGCCGCAAGAAGGAGACGTGGAAGTTTGCACTGGCGCATTCATTATACGTGATAACAAGGTCTTTCTCGCAACTGGCCCGAAATTCCACGACAAGTGGGTCGTGCCAGGAGGCCACGTGGAGTACCGGGAAAAAATAACGGATTGCGTTGAACGAGAGGCAAAAGAAGAAACCAGCGCAGAAGTAAAAGCCGTTGAAATGATTTGTGTATCCGAAGATCTGCACAAAAAAGTAAATGGCCGCGATCGGCACTTTATTTTCCTTAACTGGAAATGTGAAATAGTTAAAGGAGAGCCAAAAGTTGACGGAAGAGAATTTACAAAAATGACTTGGATGCCAATTAAGGAAGCGCTGGCTGATCCAAACATTGCACAGAGTTTGAAAGAACCGCTTGAAAAATTACTAGAAGAAAAGTAAAAGAAAATAAAAAATGCGTGAAAATTACAAATGGCAGAAACTGTTCGTCCAACTCGAATGGAGTTGCTAAACACAAAGCAGAAAGTAATCCTAGCGGAGAAAGGACACAAAATACTTAAACAAAAGCGAGACGCGCTTGTCTTAGAATTTTTCAACATCGTAAAAAAAGCAAGTGATTTACGCTCTAAATTAGATAAACAAACCTTAGTTGCACACCGCGCACTGGCAATTGCAAAAGCATTTCACGGCGACGCATTCATTGAAGCACAAACACTCGCAGCAGTACAAGCACCACTAGTAGCTATTTCTACAAAAAACGTAATGGGATTGAAGAGTCCCGCGATTTCGTCACCAGAATTTCCAAAGGCAAAGATTTACAGTGTACACGGCACAACTGCTAAGTTCGACGAGGCAGTTTACGCTTTTCGCGAAGTGTTAAAACTAGCATTGCAATTAGCTGAAACTGAAACCGCATTAAAGAGATTATTAATTGAAATTGAAAAAACAAACCGGAGAGT
>JAHFHN010000008.1 GCA_023246885.1 Microcaldota archaeon | reverse complement strand
ATAATTCCATTCAATTTTTTGGCATTAACTGAAGTACGGCTACGTTCGCTTGTGCGGAGGAGAAACGCTTCGCCACCGTGTTTTAAAACAACTTTAGCAGCTTCTGCATCGCTATCGTCGTCTCCAAAGAAGTAAACACTACCTTTAAATTTTTTCAACAGGTTTTCAACCGCGTATTTTTTATCATTAAGTTCAACTGGAAAGATTTCAAACGCTTTTCTACCAGTTACAACTTTAGCATTTACAGATTTAGCAATTTGTTCAACCAACGCACGCAGCGCCGTTACATTTACACTATGTGCTTTGCGATAGTGTACAACTACCCCTATTCGCGTGTTTTCAAGGTTAATTCCCCTTTGCCATTTGAAATTACCTATGGTTTTTTGAATAAGCTTAACGTGCTTTGCATTTACTTGTTTTACATTGCCTCTGCTAGGCAAAAGCATGACAAAAGAAGGCAGTTGTTTTTGCAAGAAGCGCTTAGACCGGCCGCTTATTACGATTACTTTCACGCCACTCGCGCGAAGCTTTTCCAAAACCGCAAGAGTTTTGCTAGCTATTTTTACTTTTTTCGGGTTACGTTTTATTGCAGCTAAAGTACCGTCAAAATCAGCCATTACGATTTTCATACGCCATTCACTTGTTGCATTGCAAGGATTTTGATGAAACTGTCAGCCCAGTTGAAAATCGTGTTTTGCGAAACTGTTTTTTTCATTTCATCCATGCGCGTCTTCTTTTCTACTTCAGGCATTTCAAGCGCTTGCTCAATACCCTTAGCTATACTTTCAATTAGAAACGGATTGACCGGCACTGCTTCTTTAAGTTCTTCGCTTGCACCGGCAAATTGACTTAACACAAGCATCCCATTTCCAGGATTACTTGCAATGAACTCTTTTGAAACTAAATTCATTCCATCGTGAAGGGACGTTACAAGACAAACATCAGCAGCACGGTAAAGCGCAATTATTTCTTTTAACGGCACGAAGTCGTTTACAAAAATTACCGGCTTCCAATCTCCAATTGCATATTTCCAGTTAACCGCATCAGTAGCAGTTAGGGCATCTTCAAGTGTTTTTTTGTACTCTGCTAAGTTTGTACGAGTAGGCGCAGCGATTTGTAAAAGCGTGATTTTGTTAACGTATTCCGGCTTACTTGTAAACAAGTAATCAAGCGCTTTTATCTTTTCACTTATTCCCTTCGTATAATCCATTCGATCTACTGCTACAATTAGTTTTCGATTAAGCGCCTGGTAATGCTTTCTTATTTTTTCAACGTCTCCCCTTGTTGTGTTTTGCGCTTGTTGCGATATGCCGGCATAATCAATTTCAATAGGAAGCGTTTTTACAAGGCACTTATTACCTTCAGCGGTAGTTACTTCTCTTTCGTTTACCTTACAGTCGACTAGTTTTTGAACCGCGTAGAGAAAGTTTTTAGTATATTCGTCAGTGTGAAATCCAATTAAGTTATTTTGCAATAGACTTTCAAGTAGCTCTTTCTTCCATGGAAAAATCTTAAACGCTTCAAATCCTGGCCACGGTATGTGCCAAAAAAATCCAGTTTTCGCTCCTGGCTTTAACTTTTTTAAATAAGCTGCACATAACGCCAGTTGATAGTCATTTATCCATACAACGGTATCATCCGTAATTTCTTTAGCTAAACTGTCGGCCATCTTTTGGTTCAGTATATTGTACTGTTCCCACGCGTCTTCTTGGAATTGAGGCCGAACATGAACAACGTGCGATAGTGGCCAAAGCATGGAATTAGACGCTAATGCCAAACCACTTTCTTCTTCTTTTTTGCTAAGCCAAACTCGTTTCAAACAATATTTACCTTCGCCAGGCGGAACGTTCACCTTATTCTTTGAATCAACAACTTCTCTATCAGCACTTCCCAAGCCAAGCGCTACCCAAGTTCCGCCATATTGTTTTAACAGTGAATCAAACGCAGTTGAAACTCCGCCCGCAGTTCCGCGACAGTGAACTTCTCCTCCATGATAATAGTGTAAGTACGGTTCGCTTGTAGACGCTAGTAAAATATTTGACCCCGGTGTTTTCGCGATTACTGTTTCACCCGCCATTTTTATCTACCCGAAACTTTTTTGTCAACAAAGTGCACAGTACGTTGCGGAAATGGAATTTCAATGCCTGCTTTTTTGTACGCCGCGTGAAGCGCTTTTACAAATTCGTGTACAACGAGATATTGATCAGTAAACTCAGCTACTCTTAAAATTATAGAAAACTGTACGCCGTTGTCTCCAAAAGTGTTATAGCGTATGAACGGGTCAAAGTTCGGCACTGCACCTTTTACTTTTTTCTGAATTGATCGCGCAGTTGCAATTGTTATCTTTTCAACTTTTTCCAAGTCACTATCATAGGCGACGCTACATGGAATTACCACCGACATATCTTTTGTTGGCGCGTAGTAGTTCACTATCATAGCCTGAGCCATTTTAGAATTTGGAACAATTACTAAATTGTTTGACAGGGTACGTATTTGTGTACTGCGCCAACCGATTGAAACCACGTAGCCTTTTTGCCCATTTTCCAGTTCAATATAGTCTCCAACTTTAATTGGACGGTCTACAGTTATGTACACGCCTGCAAAGAAGTTAGAAAGAGTATCTTGAAACGCAAGCGCAATTGCAAGGCCGCCAATTCCCAAAGCAGCGATTATTGGAGTCACTTCAATACCTAAAGAACGCAAAATCATCGTTCCAGCAAGCACAATTATCACAATTTGGCCAATTCGCTGGGCAGTTGAAATTACCTCTTCCATTTTATTTTTGCTTTTAACAACAACTTCTTCATTATACCACGCAACCATCGCATCTAGAAGTTTAGACAACGTGTAAGCAACTAGTAGTATAACCGCTATTTCAAAAATCGTTGATTTTATTGGAAGGCCGCTAAAATGAGTATATTCTATCCCAATGTGAATTCCGGCAATTATTAACGCGAAGTGAATTGGGTTTTCAATCGCATCTATAATCTTATCATCTAAAATTGTTTTAGTTTTTGTAGTTATTTTCTTTGCAGAGATCACTATTAATCGATAAATAATCTTTGAAGCTATTAATGAAAGTGCTATTGTTGCAAATAAAATTACGATATCATCTAACGTAAGCGGAATTGAAATCATTTTAGAAAACCTATACCTTTAACTTGTTACACAATAAAACTCAACCAGTTCCACGATTGTGGATGCGCTTTTCCACGATTGACGAACCTAGTGCGTTAAAAGTGACAGCCCAGTAATAAACAACAATGCCAAAACTCCACCATTACGCCGACATTGTCGGCGATAAGAAAATTGAGGAAATTGAGAATCTCGGCTCTATTTTAAGCGAAAAGTCAATGGCACACGTTAACGCTACTTTTTACGGCGGCGGCGTTGCAGAAATGCTTAACGCTTACATCCCCTTGTTAAACGAAGCTGGTTTGAAAACAGAATGGCGCTTGCTTAAAGGCAGTAGGGAGTTTTTCAGTGTTACTAAAAAAATGCACAACACATTGCAAGGCGGAAAAGCAAGCTTTTCAAAGAGAGAATTAGAGTGCTACGAATCGACACTTGAAATGAATTCAATGATTTCAAACTTAAACTGGTACGACTGCGTCGTTATTGACGACCCACAACCGTGCGGGTTGATTAATCTGTATTCACGCGAATCACCATCACTGTGGAAACCGCTTCCAGAGTTTTTGCGTTTACCCATACTGCAAAAAAAGCAGCCTTGGGTTTGGCGAGTTCACATTGACCTATCGAACCCTAACCCTGTAGTTTGGCGTTACTTAAGAAAATTTATAAAAAATTATGACGCGGTTGTGGTTTCGCACTTGAGCTATGTGAAAGGCATTACCCGGCCAGTTTTCATTATGCCGCCAGCAATTGACCCGCTAGCTGACAAGAATCGCTATCTTTCTGAAACGCAGGTTGACGCGATTCTTGAAAAACAAGGAATTGATTGCAATATCCCGCTAATTACCCAAGTTTCTCGTTTTGACCCGTGGAAAGACCCATTGGGCGTCATACAGGCATTTAGAAAAGTACGCAAAACGCAAAAGTGTCAACTAGTACTAATTGGAAGTATGGCCACAGATGACCCAGAAGGGGACCAGGTTTTTAACCACGTTTATCGCGCGGCTCAACAAATGAAAGACGTCACTTTGCTAACCATGCAAGACGATTTGTTAGTAAACGCCTTGCAACGTAAATCTGCAGTCGTAGTACAAAAGTCTATTAAAGAAGGATTTGGATTAACTGTAAGCGAAGCGCTATGGAAAGGCACGCCAGTTGTCGGCGGAAACGTTGGCGGTATACCTTTACAAATTAAAGACGGCGTTACTGGCTTTCTTGTTTCCAGTGACGATGAATGTGCAGATAGAATTTCCTACTTATTAAAAAACCCAAAGCTGGCAAGTGAAATGGGCGCTAAAGGGAGAAAAAACATTAAAGAAAACTTTTTGATAACGCGCTTAGTAAAAGATGAGTTGAATCTATGCAGAGCGGTTACTGGCCTTGCCGGAACATCTAATTTACTCAAAGCACCACAAAACCTTTTCAAGAGATTAGCCCGTGTAAAAAAACAGTTTCCATTCAACAACATTGCAAAATTCATAAACGGCGTTCAGTAATCTAATAACCTCGCCAATCAAAAAAATTATTTCTTGGTTACTTTGACGACGGTTGGCTTTGCGCTAATAATCTGTTCACTTGCTTTGAAAACTCCAAAAGAAGAAATCACATTTGACCCAATTATAACCAACATTACTAGTTCTGTAAAGCCAGGCGCAGCTATTCCATAAGCAGCTGGAAGAGAAGACATTACCGCCGCAGCTAAACCGCGCGGCATCATAGTAGTTATAAGCCCAGACTCTGGTTTTTTGTCATAACTAAGAATTTTGACAATAATGAAACGTGCAGCTAACGCCACTATAGTTGCACCTATTCCAATTGCAATTGTTTGTAACGTGAGTAACTGCAACGAAATTAGCACCCCAATATAAACGAAAAAGAAAGTACGTACAAAGAATGAAATTTCATTTTGAAAACTTTTAAACTCTACTGGCAATTCTACTTTATCATCGACTTTTTTTGTAACCATCCGCACTAGTTGCTTAGCGTTGCCTAAAACAATTCCAAAAGTAAGCACCGCAATGCCTCCATTGCCTTTAATGAATTCCACTGCACCGTAAAGCACTAAAGCCGCTGCAAGGGTCAGCATGTAGTCGAACTTACCAGTGAACCCCTTGAGAAAATTAACCCACACGGCGCCAACTATCAAACCAATGACAAACGCAATTGAAAACCCGCCTGCAACCGCGCCAATTGCACTGCCGGCATCAAATGAATTTGAAACAATTATTTGAGCAAACGCAATTGCTGCAACGATGGTCAAAGCATCAGTTAGCGCACTTTCAAGTTGAAGCATTGTTTTCACTTCTTCACGCGCCTTTACACTTGCCACTAAGCTAAACACAATTGGCGAACTCGTTCCACCTACAACTGCAGCAAACATAAACGAAATAAGCCAATCCCAGCCAACTAAAAAGTGCATAACCGCACCAACACCGAGAACCGACAAGGCAAAAACAAGAATAGTAAAAATGGAAGCAGGGGCCAGTTCATAAAATACTTTTTGAAAATTTAAATTAAGTCCACCGTCAAATAGCAAGATTATAAGCGCTAAACCGGCAAAAAGGGGCACAAACTGCACTAACGTACTTTGGTCAACGATATTAAAAACCGGCCCAATTAGAAAACCAAGGATCATCAAGATCAGTAATTCTGATACTCGCGTTTTTTCAAAAAACTTTGTGCCTAAAAAGCCAATGAAAATAATTGCGCCGAGTAAAATAAAAACAGTTGAAGTAAACATAAAAATACTACACGCGCCTTCTTTTTAACCACTAAGTAACCCAACAAAAATTAGTACAACCGCGTGGAGACTCACATTAGCTACACTGGGCTTATCTCGTGGACTTGAAGGTAAAAGATTACAATTATATAAAAAGCGTAGATTAGCAAAAACAACGCTCCGCCAAATTTATCTAATTGTTTGTTAACCGCGGCAAAGTAAAATAAAACAATATTTGCTAGTACCGCGAATAGTAAAGCAGCTATAAAGACTGGCAAAATTATATGAATTGGGCTAATTATTGCAGCCGTACCTAAAACAAATGTTAAGTTCACCATGTTACTACCTATAGCATCTCCAAGCGCTAAACCGAAACGCTTTTTCTTAATTGCCTGTAAGTCAATTGATAATTCAGGTAACGAAGTGCCGATTGCAATTATAGTTGCGCCGATAAAACTTTCCGCAATGTTTAATATCTTTGCAAGTTTCACTGCAGAATCGACTACGAAACTAGAGCTTATCAAAACAATTGCAATTGCAGCTGAAAAATACAAAAATGCTCGAAGTGCTTCTTTTTTAGTAACTTTATTTATGCCATTTTCGCTAATTGACTTTTTTCTAAGCGCATAGAACGTATAACCAAGGAACAATAATAGCAAGATAATTCCTTCGAGCGCACCAAGTGCTTGGCCTCTTATTGAACTGTTGAAAATAATGTAAAGTGAAATTACGGTTGTTAAAACGAGTATTAACGCAATGTCTTTGAGTGTTTCTTTTCTTATTTTTAGCCCGTATAGAAAAGCACCTGCACCTATAATCAACAATATATTTGCGATGTTTGAACCAAAAACATTACCAGCCGCAATTGCACCTTTCGCAGCAGTTGATGAAACAACTGAAACTGTCAATTCGGGCAATGAAGTTGAAACTGAAAGCAAAAGAAACCCAACCGCGAGTTGACTTATTCTAAAGAATTTTGAAAGTTTAACCGCGTTTTCAACTACAATACTTGAGGACTTGGCAAGTATCGCCAGTGAAACTAACAAAATTATCGCTTCAACGAACACCATGTTGTTCAACTTTTATTTTTTTAATGAAAACATATCAGTCCGTCCGCTTGGTGTTTTCTCGTCAGCCTGAGACACGACGGAAAACGAGCTTAAATTGTTGATCAACGAGAATTTTTAAACAATACTTCGTTTGCTATTTCTGATTTTCAAAAATGCTAGAGTTACCTTAGGTTTCCCTAGGAAATCAACGCGGAAACCTAAGCTAGAGTGATGATAGTCTGACAGTCTAATATGAATTCGTCAATCAGCTCGGCAAGCTATAAATAGTACTTCGAGTAGACAGACAGGTATGATCGTACAAGATGGGAGAACCACGAAAAGGTTCTTTTTAACTAAAAAGAATTGGATTAACGTAGGCGTAGATAACCGTAAGTTCCTTGAGGACTTCGAGCAAGAGAAGGCAGCGATTGGAATGTCCGAGGGAGCTCGTTACATGTACTTGTTTTGCCTGGTTAAGTTAGCCAAGCATTTCAAAGGCAAGAACTTCAAGGAAATGACCAAAAAAGATTTAATCGAGTTCTTTGAGAAATGGAAAGATTACAAAAGTCCAAGTCTCAAGGTATCAGTTAAGGCGTTCTTCAAGTGGCTAAACCAAGGAGTCTATCCAGAAACAGTCACTTGGATTAAAGGGCGAGGCTTTGAAAAGAAAAAACTACCAGAGGACATACTTACGCCAGAGGAAGTTAAGCAACTGGCAGACTCCTCTTTGAATCCACGCGACAGAGCGCTCATTTTGTTGTTGTATGAGAGTGGTGCGCGTGCTGGTGAGCTCATTGGGTTAAATCTGAAAGATGTTAAGTTCGATGAGTATGGAGCAGTCCTAATGCTCAATGGAAAGACGGGAATGCGCAGAGTTAGAGTAATCGACTGCGTTCCGGACATAAAAACATGGCTAAACAACCATCCAAGGGCAAAAGACCCAAATTCGCCGCTATTTCTCGAGTTAAGGGGTAAATTCAATCATCTAGGTAATCACGCCACATTAGCAAATATAATTAAGGCTGCTAAAAGAAGAGCAGGTTTAAACAAGCGAATTTACCCACATTTGTTTAGACACTCCCGCGCAACACATTTAGCTAAGGAGTTTACCGAACAGGAATTAAAGGTGATTTTTGGCTGGACTGGCGGTTCAAGGATGCCAGCCACGTACGTTCACTTATCTGGATTTGATATTGATAAGAAAATGCTAGAAAAACGAGGCTTGCTTCAAACCGATCAAAAAAATGGTTCAGTAGAACTTAAACCAGTAGTTTGTAGGAATTGTAATTGTGAAAACTCCTCAACAGCACGTTTCTGCACCCAATGCGGAATAGCATTTCACATCAAAGATGCAATGGACGCCGAAATGAAAACACGAGACGCGGCTAAGCTAATGGAACAGGTTTTCAACGACGAGGAATTAAGAATAGCAATAGCTAGGAAAATGATGAATGGGCAAACTTATTCAAATAAACGATGAAATATTTATCCATTACATATACTTTTTAGGCAGTTCGTAGTCTCATCTAAAAAAGGAAGCAAATCTATGGTAGAGTGATGTGCAAAGCTATCTAGCATACTAGCCATAAGAAAAGTAAATTTAATCTTCTTACCGGGGCTATGGCTTTCAGTAGCATTATCTTCAATATATCCGATAAAATTGCTTAATGTTTTTAAGTTCTCAACGAGCTTATCAAAACAAGGAACTCGCGCTAAATATATTCTTTTTGAGAGCAATAGATCAATAACTACTTTAATCTCTGAACTTTCTAAGTGATTAAATTGATTTTCTTGTTTTATATTATTAGTTTTATATCGATTTGCATGTATGTGGTGTCTGAGACTTGTTAACTTCTTTTCAAATAGACTAACGCTAGCTACAAAAGATTCAAAGTCCTTTGTTTTTTCTATAAATTCAAGAATTTCTTGACGAGTTTTAAGATAGTTCTTACTTTCTGCTTTTTTATCATAAAAACGTCCATCAAATACAAATCCAGCATTTGAAGAATTTATCTTCAATACTATATAATTTCCTTCTTCGTAAAGAAAAGGATCAAAGATACAAGCTATATCTATTAAGCGAGCTACTTCGGAGTTATATTCTTTTAAATTTATAATTTGAGTTTTTATTTTTCCATTTTCATCTTGCACATTACTTATTGGCAGGAAATTATATCCTGAACCCCTAGGATTTTTTTCTTCTATTCCAATAATAACTATTCCTCCTTCACCATTTAACATACCACAAATTTGTCCCAGATCTATAGAATTGCCACTTTTCTTTACTTCTAGGTCATACTGCTCAACCTTGCTGTTATTTTTAAGAGCACCAAAAATAGCGTTAAGCTCCGTTGTAGAAATTGAATGGTAATTGCGTTTCATTTTAACACCTACATCTTATTGTGCCATTAAGAATAAAAATAGTTTTTATGAGTATGTGTTCTTATGCGGAAATTGCTCGGGAAATGAACCCTGCTGGTTTTGGCATTTAAACCAAAGTATTTACAATAGCCTAGTGGGAGCATGGTTCAGCAAAATATTCTCGAAAAACTGTTTGGCATAATTTCCAGTGAACCGATTACATTCAACAAACTATGCAGAGCTTCAAAAGTACACCCAAGAACCGTTAGACATTACCTCAAACTAATAGAATGGATACAAAGCCAAGGTAAGATAACCGTTGAAAGAAAAGACTTCAGAGTAATAATAAAAAAAATTAGTTGATTCCTTTTCCAGACCACTTGAGATTTGACATAAATGATTCAGCGCGGTCAATAATCGTTTTGAAACTATGGCCCTCCAACTCATCAGCAATGTCTTCTGGCACTAGTACATATCTCCAGGTTTTTGGCTGATCCTTTGCGGGAGTGCTAGCATTTGATATAGATCTACAAAATTGTTCTGCCGCAAGCATCTTTGCACGTACGTTTATGTCGCTATAAGCATCTTTCTCCGATTTAGTTTCAATAATGTACATCTCATTTTCAGTTTTAACAATGAAATCTGGATAGTAATTCCCTAAGTAACCCTTGTCATCATTATATGGGATTGAGAATCGATGCACGTATTGATCTAATTTAACGTATGCAAGAACCTTTGAGTCCTTTTCTAATACGTACTCTGCAAATCTTCGCTCAAAACCACCCCTAGATCCAAAATCCAGCGAGGGATAAAGACATTTAGTTGTTTCAAGTGATCTTTCTAATACTACTTTCAGTTCTTCAAATTTTGATAGGACAGTCCAATCTACATTAAGCGCATTTGTCGGCTTCTTTTTAGAAACAAAATCGATGATTGCTTTTCTTACGTTTTTTACTACGAAGTCAAAAAGCTGATAGTTCTTAAGTTTGACTACATTTTCACTCAAAGTAAAATCTATTTTTCTGCTAAACAAAAACTCAGAGATATAATCATCGGTTATTCTTGCTACTTCGTCAAAATAGCGAGTCAACCAATTCATACTTTTATTAGAACCTATAATCTCCAGCGTTGCAGTTCTAAGAAAATTAGTGTAAGTAAAAACTTCATCTTGTAATTCCCAATCCTGCATGAATTTAGTTTCTGGATGAAAATCAGTTATTATAACGGACTTTGGCTTAAGCTGGTCAAATGGAATAGGGCAAGGTTTTAGCGTATTAACATCAAAATATGAAAAATTTATTTGTTCCTCAGTAGTATCACGATAAGACAGTGGCCATCTTAGTTCATATTTTGGAACTCTTGAAAGGTCTATTTTTACCAAAATCCTCTTCGAATCCAAAGTTAATTTCTTAGACTCTCCACTTGCCAAAATAGCTCCTGCATTCTTTAGATCGTTATAAATCTGATTATACTTAGGATGCTCAACTACAAAAAGAAAATCATAAGAGTTGTCCGGCAATTCCCCTTTTTTCATAGCAGAAACTGCACTTAGCTTATATTGACTATACTCTTCTTCTGCAAACATTAATCGTATGCCTCTGCCTAAAATTTGTTCGGTCAGTAAATCAGACTCTGAAGGTCTTAACACGACTAAAACGCACACATTTCTTACGTCAAACCCTTCTCTAAGCATCATTACACTTACAATAATTCGAATATCGCTATCGTAATCATCGCTAGCAAAGACCTTTTCCTTAAGTAGGGCGTATTCTTCATCGGATAAACTGTCTTTTTTGTCTGTGTGAATAGTAACTACTTGTTTTGAGTCTGCATCGTTTATTCTTTTCTTTACGTATTCCGAAATAGCTTCAGCTTCGTCATTGTCTCCAGCAACTACAAACATAACTGGTTTTTTCTTTATGTTTAACTTCTTGAAATCTTGTTCTAATGATTTTAACTTTTCATAACCAACTTCAAGCATGTGTTTTTGAACTTCGGTCAAATCAATTAGCTTCTTTGCCTCGTCTTTATAGGCAGTTACTGAGAACGATTCATTGTCAGATAGTTTTTCTATTTTTTCTGAGAGATAGGTACTTTTTTCTATGAATATTTGTTTTACCAGCATATCTTGCATGGCTTCAACTAGCCCATAATCATATACGACGTGTTTCATCCATTCTTTTTTCTTTCCCTTTATTGTGTAAGGAGTGGCAGTAAAGTCAAATTGAACAAATAAACCATCTTTCAGAGCGGAATACAATTTTTCAACTGCTTCTTGCCATCTTTTCAAGTCTTTATCAGAAGCATTATGCAAATGGTGCGCCTCATCGTTTACTACTAGTAAATCTTTGTTAGTAGTTAAGAAGTCATAGAAGTTTTGTACTCGGTATGATTCCCCTTCTTCTTTGAACTCAAGTCCCAAGTCTTCAGAATATGTTTTATCTTTTTTCGAAGTATCTATAAGTTGGTGCCAATTGGTTATCATTACAAAAGGAGATTCAGTAGCTTGAGTATTGCCGGTTATGTCTTCCTTAGTATAAACTCTAAGGTTGAAATCTGATCTCCAACCTTTAGGCATGAACAAATCCTTAGATAAGTCAGCAGTCGTTTTGTTTCTTTTCCCTTTTTGAACTCTACCTTGGAAACTGTCAAGTAAACGATCATAAACTATGTTGCCCGGAGCTACAAGCAAAAAGTGAGAGGAAAAACGTTCGTTGTTTAGTTTTACTTTGTTAAAATATTGCCAAACTAATAGGGCATTAATTACCCAGGTTTTTCCAGTTCCAGTTGCCATCTTTATAGCGAATCTTGGAAACTCAATTTTCTCTAGTTCTGCTTCCAAACCTTCTTTTTTTAGTTGTTCTTGATCGAAGCTTTCAAAGAGAGTTTTGGGTAAAGGCAAATCCAATATTTCGTAGCAATAAATCGCTGCTTCTATTGCTCTTCTTTGGCAAATGTGAAACTTGTAACTTTCATGAATATCTGGATTAAACCAATAGTCGAACAATTCCCTAGTTACGGGAGTTATATCTCTGCCGTTAACTGTAGGGTAATTATCATTAGCCCATTTCTCAACAGTTTTCATTATCTGCATTGCTAGTGGGTGCTTTGCGAAATATTCATCTTTTTTAGATTTTTTTACCATGAAATTTACCTTAGGTCTATCTCTTTCACTGCTGAAGCGTCATTACCAAATACATCAACTACCCGTACAGCTATTTTGTACTTCTTACCTTTCTTGAGCCTAAAATCTGCGCTGGTAACTACTGACTCTCTTGATTTTTTATCTCGTATAGCCTGCCATCTACTTCTGAAAGTTTCATTATCATAATCAGAATCTACTGACCAGAAATCTATTAGATAAGCGTAATTTTTCCTTAAAAGAGCCTCAACTTCATGACGTTTTTCTTCGTCCCTAATAGGATTATCCATAATCACATATTGTTCTATTTGAAGTTTTACTATTTGTTCATCTCCATCTTTAGAAATAATCTTTGGTTCGGAAATTTTTACGTATGGTTTTTGGTAGAAAGTTATCTTTTCAGAAAGAGTCGGGTCACCAACCTTAGTACTTCTAAGATATTTGTAAACATCAGAAGGAATAATCTTTGAT
>JAHFHN010000007.1 GCA_023246885.1 Microcaldota archaeon | reverse complement strand
TTTTCGTCTAATGTATCACATAACTCATAGTACTTAGATTCAATTTCAAAGTAGAACCTAAGTAACTCCGCCCTTATCCCCATTGCCAAACATTACAATAAAGGCTAATTTAAATGCTTTGACTAAAGGGAAAAAAACTAAAAAAAGGAAGAATAAAAACTAGAAAAAGTTAAAGAAAAAAAGAAAAATAAAAACTAAAAAAGTTAAAGAAAAAATAGAAAAAATAGAAAAGAAAAATAAAAGAATTGGCGATTAACTTCAGAGGAATTCAATGTCGCTTACGCCAGCAACGTTGCTCTTTGAAGAGAATGAATCCGTTGAAGATTGGCGAACGCTTTTGCCTAGCACGTACGGACTTTTAATGCCAGTGAAAATCGCAATTGCTTCAATTTTACCATCGAAGTCAGGCGTGATACGCGCGCCCCAAATAACTGAAGCATTTGTATCAACTTGTTCAGTTAATGCTTCTCCAATTGAATTACATTCACCAAGCGTCATATCTGGCCCGCCAGTTATATGTAGCAATACTCCAGTTGCGCCAGCATAGTCAACGTCAAGCAAAGCGTGGCTCAAAGTGTTTTTAACAACGTCTTTAGCGCGGTTAGGTCCTTTTGCTTCGCCAACTGCGATCATTGAAACGCCACCATTGCTCATAACTGCCTTCACGTCAGCAAAGTCGAGGTTAACAAGCGAAGGAGTAGTAATAGTCTCAGTAATGCCCCGCACTGCACGTGCGATGATTTCATCAGCTACGTTGAACGCTTGGTCAATTGGCAAATTAGGTACAATTTGCACTAGTCGGTTATTGTCAATGACTATAATCGTGTCAGCTTGTCGTTTAAGTGCCTCTAAACCCTGGTCTGCTTTTTCTAGGCGAGCGCGTTCTAATGCAAATGGATAAGTGACAATTGAAATTACAATTGCGCCTGACTTCTTGCATACTTCTGCAATAACTGGCGCGCTGCCAGTTCCGGTTCCTCCACCCATTCCACAAGTTAAGAAAACTAAGTCAGCTCCACTGAAGATTTTTTCAAGTGCTTCGCGTGAAACATCAGCTGCTTTCATTCCTATTTCAGGGTAACCGCCAGCACCCAATCCGCGAGTGATACTTGCGCCAATTAGCACTTTTTTAACGCTTTCAGCGATAGTGGTTAAGTGTAATTTGTCAGTGTTAATTGCAACTAGTTCAGCGCCCTTGATGCCTGCGCGTGCTAATCGGTTGATTGAATTGCATCCACCGCCACCAGTGCCAACTACCATAATTTTTGGGGACAAGAACCCTTCGTCTAGAGTTTTAGATTTTTGGCTATTACCAGAACCGCTTTTTGAACTTTTTAACGCTTCAGAAATAAGATCTTCCATAGAAAATAACTTCACCTTCGATTTTGAAAAAAACCCTTGAGTTTTCCCTTGGCAAGTATTACATAGCCAAAATTTAAAAGACTATTTATACCCTAATTGAAACAAAGTAACTATATGCTATTAGAAGTAAAAGCTAGACCAACTTCATTTCGCTTTGATCCAAAACGAACAGCGTTACTTTCAGTAGATTGGCAAAGAGACTTTTTAGAAGCAGGCGGCTATGGGGCAGCACTAGGAAATGATGTTAGCGTGCTTAGAAAAGCAATTGAACCAGCAAAACAAATCTTATCAGCAGCACGTAAAATCGGGTTATTGATCATTCACACACGCGAAGGCCACTTACCGGACTTAAGCGACTGCCCTAGAACTAAATTAGCACGTTGGCCAAAAGGTAAACGAATAGGCGATGCCGGGCCAATGGGCAGAATATTAATCAGAGGCGAACCAGGCCATGAAATTATTAGTGACTTAAAACCACTTTCTGGAGAAATAATTATAGATAAACCTGGAAAAAATGCATTTTTACGAACACAATTAGAGCAAATACTAATAGAAACAAAAATCGAAAGCATAATTGAAATTGGAGTTACTACTGATATTTGTGGAGTAACAACATTAGCAGGCGCTAATGACCTTGGATTTGACGTATTGGCCGTAAGTGATGCAATGGCGTCATATAGTTTAGACCGGCATAAAGCAACGCTAGATATAATAACTGCCCAAGGAGGAATTTTAGGTTGGGCTGCAGAATCTAAAGATCTACTGGCAGTATTGTAACAAAAAATACCTAACCTATTATATGCATTAGACGTTCTGAATTTTATTGGCTTTTGAGCTAGCTGGGGAGCTAGGGGTTCCCTGGAAGCTGCAATCCCCTTAAGCGGAGTGAAGAGAGCTGCTCACGGCTTTTGAATAGCTATAACTAGGTTCAGCAGAAACTGTAGACGCTTTGCCTCACGTTACGTGGGTCAATGTGAACCGAGCCAGGTCCGGAAGGAAGCAACTCTAAACATTGAAAAACGTGCTCGTGAGTTACAAAGCCGAGGCGAAAGTTGAATGCCTATAGTTATCCAACTGACAAGACAACTCCGCTCAAGAGCCACTCTTTATAGAAAAAACTAAAATATAGAAAAAAAGTAGAAAAACTACAAAAAGAAAAATTCGCCTTAACCGCCAAGCGTGTCATTTAGCTCTTGTTCTGAAATGTCTAAATCGGAAAAATCATCGGATACATTAAGTAAGTCACTTCCGACGCCTGCGATATCCCCATCAGGCAAAGCAGTATAGTTATTAGAATAATCAGATGGAGTTTGCTGTTTTTGGCCGGTTCCACCTAAACAACCAAAAAGTAAAATTGAAAAAATAAGCGCACAAACAGCAAGTTTCTTCATGTCAAAAATCCTTTTTTACTTTTTCAGATAGTATAACGGCGACGTATTTAAATCTATTACATGAGTTGCTAATACAATACAAAAAAATGCGACAACATAAAGCAAAGAGACAAGACGAAAATGGAAAACGGTTTTGAACAAAAGACGATTTATATCATAGTAATAGTCGTGTCGCTATTAGTGGTTTTTCTAATTGGAATGGAAATCGGATCAAAACAACAAAATACCACTGTAATACGAATACAGTCAAACGAATCCATTACAAATACGAATACAGGTGCTAACTATACCTCCGATAATGATAAACTTAATCAGGTTTTAGCAAACCAAGCAACTGCATTTAGTTCTCTTATTTTACCGGGAATAGACTCCAATCAGCAAGGTGTTATTGCACGATTAAATATTGAAAAGAAAAACGGCACTGGCAAAACGTTTATTGAATTTGGCGAATCTCAACCCACTATTGCGCTTGAAACATTTGAGTCAATAAAAAACGCAACGCAAGTTGTTAAAACAATTAGCAGTAAAGCAAATGCAAATTATTGGCGCAGTAATTTACTTTATTCATTTGAAACAAATTCAGATGAAGTAGCTGGATCAAGCGCGGGTGCAGCAATTACAATTGGTACACTGGCATTACTTGAAAACAAAAAACTCAATGCGTCAATCGCAATTACTGGCGGAATAAATTCAGATGGCTCGATTTCCCGCGTTGGCGGCGTATTAGAAAAAGCAAGGGCATTGAAAAACACGGGTAGCGTAACAACTTTATTCGTGCCAATTGGAGAAGCTCAACAAGAAATCACCACTGCAAAATCAGGGCAAACTTGTACTGAACAATCAATTGGAAACGGCACGTTTACAAGTTGTAGAAACAATCAAACGCTTGAAACACGAATAATCGACATAAGCAATGAGACGGGCATACGCGTCGTTGAAGTTGCAAATATAGCAACCGCGTATTTACAAATGATACAACAAACATAAGAAGGATAAAACAAGAAAAGAACGAGATACACAACAATGAACCCGAAATTACTTTTCATATTAGTGGCTTTAATTGGAATTGCAGCAGGGATGCTTGGCTATTTAGCTGCGCCTGGTCCAGTTAAAACTAGTGATTTTCAAGCTCCTGCAATTACTGACGACGGAATAGGCGTAATGGTACCATTTCGAATAACTTTGTCTCCTGGAAACGGCAGGACACTTGTCAATATCGATAATGCTAATTATCATAGGGATACTGAAGATGCACTTGTAAAGGCAAAGCAAAATGCCGAGAAATTAACTGGAATAAAGTTTCGTTACTTTGACGTTGTACTTGACATTGGTGCAAGTGGAAGCGATATCGGGGGAGAAAGCGCGGGGGCAATGTTCGCTATTGGCATAATTTCAGCTTATACTGGAAAGCAAGTAAATCCACTTGTTTCAATGAGCGGAGGAATTACTGCTACTGGCAATTTGTTTCCAGTTGATGGCATTGAAGAAAAGATAATTGCAGCTAAAAACAGTGGCAAAATAAAATTTGTGGTTGCAAAAGAACAAGTGGTAAAAAATACAATGGATTCTAGTGAAATGGAAATAATTCGCGTAACTAATATAAAGGAAGCCAGTGATATTTTGTTAAATTAATTTTTTATAAGCAGCTAAAGAAGACAATTAAAAACAACTAAAAAAACTGATTTCATTACAATGAACACAACTTCTTTGCTGCTACTAATAATACTAATAGCAGGTTTGCTAAATTACACGCCCGGCAATAACCCACTTGCATTTACATTTCTTGCAATTGTGCTTGTGGTTCACATAACTAATCACACTTGGAAAATAAAGCCAAGTGGAAATGCAAAACATTAAAGCACATGAAAAAATACAGTGCAAATCACTAAACAAAGAATTAGGCGATTACTTCAACTGTTTTTCTCTTTGACTTTTCACCACTTATAATGCGCACTTTTTTTTCGTCTACTTTAAAGTGAAGTGCAAGTAGTTCAACAACTTCTTTATTCGCTTTGCCGTCAAATGGAAGGGACTTCACTTTTACTTTTACAGTATCTTCTTGTTCCCAGACGCCTGGCTTATCGGAATTGGTGACAACTTTAACTTCAAAAATCATAACAGTAAGCGCTTCCTAACCAGGAGTAATTTCTACTAGTTTTATTTTGAAGACAAGTGTTTTTCCAGCTAACTCGTGGTTAAAGTCAACTTTTACACTTGAATTAGTCACTTCAACTACCCTACCAGTTGAACCAGTGGGAGAGCTTAGCATAGTGCCTACAGTGATGTTGCCTTCTATATTTTCACGGGGAATATCTTGTACAAGCGCTGGGTTTTTTTCTCCGTAACCGTCAGCTGGAGGGACGGTAATTGTTTTTTCTTCACCAACTTTCATTCCAATTATGCCATCGTTAAAGCCTTTAATCACTTGTCCAGCACCTATTGTGAATTCAAGTGGAGCATACGCTTGACGTAATGGAAGCCCTGCTTTTTCTGCATCTGCTTTTACGCTAGTGTCAAACACTTTTCCGTTTTGAAACGATCCAGTGTAGTCGATTAAAACAGTATCATTATTTTTAACAGTTAGAACAGTTCCCGTAGAAATGCACCCCAATAGTAGTAAGAAAGGTAAAAGTAAAATAAACTTATTCATAAAAAATCTATAACAAATTTAAACAAAAAGAGTTTATTAAACCGCTTGGTTTTGACGCTCATTAGTAAAAATATTAAAGAACATGCTCATCGCGTAGTACGTATAAAAGAAGAAATCAAAAAAAATCCAAATAAGTTTACTGAAGACATTAAATTCATGATAAACAAATACGAGAAATTTGCTCCCTATAAATTAAGCGTAGGCATAAAACCATACGAAGTGAAATTGAATTATGTGGGTTGCAAGGATCAAAATGTGGCACGCTGGCTCTGCTAGTATTGAACTGACAAAGAAGTACTCGGTAAATTTAACGGTCCAGTATCTAAATTCTTTTTACGAAGATGGAAAAGCTTACATTAACCGAGTGATGATAGTTGAGGGAAGTGAAAGAAAAGAATTTACGCGAGATTTTGTTGAGGAAGAAGGGAAAAGAGCTAATATATTGGAAGTTGAAGGCAACCAAATTTTCTACTCAATAAAAAGCAGCGACCAGTATCATAGTTTGATGCTTGGAAGCAAAGTGTTTTTCGTTAAGCCCATATTCTTGAACAACGGATTCGAAGAATGGACTGTTGGCTCGCACGACAAAAAACACATAACACAATTAGCAAAGAGGATAAACTTAACTGGAACTTCCACTGCAGAAATAATTTCTCTAAAACAGGAAAAACCAAAGTTCCATTCAAGTGGTTTACTTGCACAATTAACAGAAACACAACGCGCTATTTTCAATCTCGCGTGCAAAGAAGGATACTACCAATATCCGCGACAGGCTAATCTAAACGCACTGGCGAAAAAAGCCGGGTTGTCAAAAACGGCAACACGTGCTGCCCTACGCAGAGCAGAAAAAAAGGTACTAACAACAGTACACGCCAGGATAGAGTAGCGCATGCGCTACATTACAAATATATCCTTTCTTTGTTCTACTTGTTTTGTGTTTAGCTATGTCTAGAGAATGGTTTGTCATTGAACAGCATTTTGACGCTCATCCTTACCCGTACCACGTTTACATGGACACAATGGTAAAGGAGTTTCCGAAAGTGTTTGGGGATGGCTTGAGACATATTTTCATTTTTTTTGAAAATGGCCATTTCAAACAGATGTTTGACAAGGAGGATTGGCGGCGTATAAGTGCATCAGCAACTGCGAAATTGAATGACTTGAAATTTGCACAAATAGTAGCCGCAAATTCACGCAAGGGAATAACGGATCTTTTCAAAATATCGGAAAAAATAGGCCAAACCAATTTGGATGGCGTAACTAATAGCCAATTGGCTGACTTGCTTGAAGGGTTTAACTATGCCTTTACGTTCGCTGGCGCTTGGGGGGTCGTCATATCAGCAGCGGAGTACGAGTACAGCTACGGTTCTAAGAAAATACTGGAAATAATACAGAAAAGAAACCTGGAGGCTAATATCAATGAAGTGTTCGAAGCAGTTACTTATTGGCCTGAAGCTACGTTCGTTTACCGTGAAAAGGAAGATTTATTGAAAATAGCTGATGCGATGAAGCAAAAAAAGCTTGCTATTAATTCGCTAGAAGTAATAGAAGAATTAAAGAAACACGCCAAAAAGTATGAATGGATTTCATTTGCTTTTCAAGGACCTGTTCTTGACAAAGAATATTTTTCAATGGCACTTGCAGATGTAGTGAAAAGCGGAGCAACGCTGGAAGTATTGAAAACTGAGGAAGAAAAAAAGAAAAAACAACGAGAGTATTACTTAGAACAACTGAAACTATCTAGCGAGGAAAGAAAAACAATTGACACACTTGCTGAGTTGTTCTACTTGAAAGCCCTGCGCAAAGACGCAGAGTACTACTCGAATTACGTGCTCTGGGGCGTTTTCAAGGAATTTGCAAAGCGGTTTGAATTCTCTATTAACCAAGCGCGTTTCTTGCTTGCAAGCGAAATAATCAAAGCGCTTCGCACTGGTGAAATTAATAGGGAAGAACTTGGGAAGCGAACCAAAAGATTTGTCTTTCTATATGAAGACTGCCGTTTTTCTACTTTTTCTGGAGATGATGCTCAACAGTTCCGAAAATTACTTCCTCACGAAGAAGTTCCGGAGATTAAGGAACTAAATGGAGAAGTTGCTTCTAAGGGAGTGGCTCGCGGCGTTGTGCGAATAGTTCTTAGCAAGGAAGATTATTCAAAGTTCAACGAAGGCGAGATCCTTGCCAGTGTCGCTACCAACCCGAATATGGTACCTCTGATGAAAAAAGCAGCTGCAATTATAACTGATGTTGGAGGCTTGACGTGTCACGCTGCTATTGTAAGCAGGGAATTAGGCAAGCCTTGTGTTATCGGCACCCGCATTGCAACACGAGCCTTGAAAGACGGCGATCTTATTGAAGTAGACGCAGTTAAAGGGATAGTAAAAAAACTATGAACAAGCAACCGAACAAGACTTGGTTTTTTTGCTCGAATTAGTATAAACGCGGGGAGTGGGATTTTCGTGCCGTTTTTCTTTTGGCCACGCCTGGCCTTTTCTTTTTCTAAAAGAAAAGGCATGGCTTTTCGAACCCACGCGAGATTTACACCTCAATAGCTGACCATTCCTGATTTCCTTTATTGGTTAAAAGGAAATTGTTAGCAGGCTTGCGTACCCAAATTTTTTTTGAACCGTAAACGGCCTTTTTCTTTGTAGGAAAAAGGGGGTTTACCGCAATAGCCACTATGCGACCCCCGCATTTGTAAATATTTTAAGGAGAAAAGAAGTTAAATAGGTTTTTAGTAGAGTTGCTTTCCTCGTTCTAGCTCTTTTCAATATGGGTAACTATTTCATTTGCAAACTCTGAGCACTTGACAAGCGTTGCTCCTGGAATTTGGCGGTGGAAGTCATACGTGACTTTTTTGCTTTCAATTGTTTTTGCCATTGAGGTTTCAATTAGTTTGCCAACTTCACTCCAGCCTATATATTCAAACATCATCACACCGCTTAAGATAACACTACCCGGGTTAACCTTGTCTTGTCCAGCGTATTTAGGTGCAGTGCCGTGCGTTGCTTCAAAAACCGCGTAGCCAGTTTCGTAATTAATGTTACCGCCCGGTGCTATTCCGAGGCCGCCAACTTGTGCTGCAGCTGCGTCAGAAAGATAATCTCCATTGAGGTTTGGACACGCAATTACACTATATTCGCTTGGCCTGAGGAGAATTTGTTGGAACATATTATCCGCAATCCGGTCATTTACAATTAACTTGCCACTGGCAAGAGCTGGATTTTCAGTTGCTTGAGTTTCAGTAATTGTTTGGTTGCTAAATTCACTTGCAGCTAATTCATAACCCCATTGCTTGAACGCCCCTTCAGTGTACTTCATGATATTGCCTTTGTGTACAAGAGTGAGGCTCTTACTGCGATTTGCTAGAGAATACTTAATTGCAGCACGGATTAATCGTTGAGAATTTGCTTTTGTCATTGGCTTTATGCCAATACCGGCTTCGCTTGATAATTTACAATCAAGTTCAGTGTTTAAGAAATGCACGAGTTTCTTTGCTTTCTCGCTTCCGCTTTGCCATTCAAGTCCAGCATAAACATCTTCAGTGTTTTCCCTAAAAATTACGACGTTTAAATCTTGGGGGTGAGTAACTGGAGCAGGAACTCCATTATACCACTTGACTGGCCTAACACAAGCATAGAGGTCAAGCACTTGGCGCAATGTGACGTTTATACTGCGAAAACCAGTTCCAATGGGGGTTGTCAACGGGCCTTTAATTGCCACAAAGTGGGATTTAATTTGTTCAAGCGTCTCATCTGGAAGCATGGTTCCCTTTGCTTCTTGCGCTTTTTCGCCAGCAAGGACTTCAACCCAATTTACGCTGCGTTTGCCGTTGTACGCTTTTTTGACCGCTGCATCAAAAACAATTCGAGAAGCTGCCCAAATGTCCGAGCCAGTTCCGTCGCCTTCTATAAAAGGAATATCAACAGCATCTGGAACAACTAATTGACCCTCTTTTGACATTGACATTTTCATTTGAAACACACACCGTATTACTTAACGAACGCAATGCTTTAAACATTTGTCGAAGTTTATAACTATATGGAAGAAACAACAACCGAATCATTAAGCACATTAGCAGGTAAAAGGCCAAAAACTGGGATTCCAAGTGAAGATCAGCTATATTTACCGCGTAAAGATACGCTTGATGATCTATTGAAAAAACAAGGGGCTATTCGTTCAAGTACTTCGTGGGATGCAAGCGACTTGTTACAATTTGTTTTTCCACAACGTTATCGTTCAGCTTATCACCGCGTAGCAGTTTCTTTCTTGACAGCGTTACAGCAAAATAATGGTTCGCTTACTTCTTCGCAAATTGGAGAGTTTGTTGAAAAAACAAGAATAAGTAAAGCAACGTTTTACAACAAGGTTCTCCCTCGCCTTGTCCGCATAGGTATGCTTGACCGTAATCGCGAGCCAACTAGTAACAAAATGACAGTGAAGTGGAGTAACCAGTTTGCAATTTACTTAGAAAAAATAGCATTTGAATGGAAACGATTGGAACCAAGGCAGTGAAAGGATGAGAAAGCAACAATTGATTTGGCAAACTGAACATGAAACAGCCACTGCAATTCCTTCACTATCCGAACAAGAACCTTCAAGCGCAGTTGTATACTTTGCAGATTTTTTGAAAAAACAAAAAATAACCGCTGGAAAAATTATTGATATTGGTTGTGGAAAAGGAAGAAATTCAATTTACATGGCGAAGCAAGGCTTTGAAGTTTACGGCGTAGACTACATTCATTCGGCTATTAGCATATGCAAAAAATTAGCAGAACAACAAGGAGTTAGCGAGCGTGTTCATTTTGAAACTGGACAAATTGACGACGAATGGAAGTTTGCAGACAATTTTTTCGACATAGCAGTTGATTGTTTTTCTTCAATTGACATTGAGACAAAAAGTGGAAGAGAAAAATGTAGGGATGAAATACTACGCACACTCAAGCCGAACGGCTACGCATTTGTAGCGGTTGTATCAGCTGAAGATGAATTCGAAAAACGCTATATGAAAAGCAATCCCGGAACGGAAAAGAACAGCGTTGTTTGGCCGCAAAATGGAAAATTTCAAAAGGACTACGACGAAGCAGAATTGCAAGAGTTTTACAGTGTTTTTGAAATAGTTAAACTAGAAAAGGTAACTAAGCCAGCAATTAAATGTGGAGAAAAAATTATGGCTACAAATTACTTGGCGATTTTAAAGAATTCAAAAAAAGCGTTGGTTTAGCCATTCCGGCTAAGTAAAGCGAACCAGTTATGCAAGTAGGTTCAATGCAAATTTGTTTGATATTTTCCAAGTTGGTAATTTGAATGCTAAGATTTGGCGCGATTTGCTTGGCAACATTTGACAAATGCTGTGCATCGTGAAACTTTTTGTCAAACGGTGGCGAAACAAAAAAAACACTTGACGCAACTGGAAGCAAGTGGTTTAGAATTCCAACTGGATCGCGGCGGTCTAATATTCCTATTATAAGCTGGATTCCATTTGGAAAAGTTTCGCGCAAAAAATTAGCAGTGGAAGCAGCTTTTTCTGGATTATGCGCCCCGTCAATTATAACAATTGGATCACGAGAAACAACTTCTAAGCGACAAGGCAAATACGCTGCTTTTACACCTTGCCTTGTTTTTTCTTCGGTTAATTCAGCAACTTGGCCACATACGGCAATTGCAGTTGAAGCGTTTAATGCTTGGTGCGCGCCAAGTAAATTGGATTCTAAGTCAAAAGCGCGGAACTCTTTGGAAACATAGTCAAATGTCAAGCCAGTTAAGTTATTTTGTTTTATTTGATAAAAAAAATCACGATTTAAACCGAAAAGTTTTGAATTTCGATCATTCGCTGCTTTTTGAATTACTTCAAATGCAGGAGAAGAGCAACTTGTGATTGTCTTTGAATTTTGCTTAATGATGCCAGCTTTTTTCCCAGCTATTTTCTCAATAGTATCTCCAAGTGTAGTCGCGTGGTCAAGTGAAATTGGAGTGATTACATTTACTTCTGAATTTAAAGCATTAGTTGCATCAAGCTCCCCACCAAGCCCAGTTTCTACAACGACATAATCAACTTTTTGTTCGGAAAAATAAAGAAAAGCCATTGCGGTTATTACTTCAAAAAAAGTTGGAAAGCCAAACTTTGTTTCACATTGCTCCCAAAAAGAATAAACCTTATTTGCTAAAGCGCAAAAATCAGTTTGAGAAATAGGGACGTTGTTTAATTGAATGCGTTCATTTATTGATTCAACATGCGGAGAAAGGGTTAAACCTGTTTTGAAGCCATGGCTTGATAGAATGGAAGAGATGAAAGTTGAAGTTGAACCTTTGCCGCTTGTTCCAGCAACGTGAATTGACTTAAAGCCCCTTTCCGGATTATCCAATAAATTGAGTAAACATTGAATTCTATCAAGTCGCAATTCAGTTGACGGCGTGTTCTTAACCGCGATTGAATTGAGCCAAGAAATTACTTGGCCGTAATTCATTTAACGCATCAACTTTTTCATGATCTTTTTTCTTCTGCCAACTGCTTTTTTGATGCCTTTTGCGCTATTTGATTTTCTTCTTGTCATATTTGAATCACCTTAATAGTTAATATTTAAAGGTAGGCTGTGAATTTAATTCACTAGGTACTGGGCTATTGACAGATATGTATAAAAAAATACTCACACACGCACGCTACCATTCTATTTACGATAAGGCAAAGAAACTTTTAATCATGCTCATACTATTGTTCGCTTACGGCACAATTGGCTTTTCAGTAATAAAACAAGTTGATTTACAAACCGGGTTCGTGTTGACAATAGAGTCTCTTGAGTTTGCGCATAAAGCTGAAACAACCTTTTTAGCTAGAGCAATGCAAACGTCGCTACTGATTTTTGGAAGCGTACTTCTTTGGTTCACATTGTGGACGATATTCGAGTTAATATTTAAAGGTCACTTGAGAAAGTACCTAATAGAGGTAATGCACTTGGTTAAAGCAGGCAGGTCAAAAGATCACATAATTGTATGCGGCGGCGGGCGAGTGGGCCATTTCCTAGCAACGCTACTTAAAGCAAAAAACAAGCAAATTGTGATAATTGAAAAAGACCACGCTACGGCAATAAAATTACGTCATGAGAAATTCACAGTTATCAACGGCGATGCACTAAACGAAGATACGCTTAAAGAAGCCAATATTGAAAAAGCAGCTATACTAGTGGCAGCTATTTCATCTGGTGAAAAAAACATTTTACTTACACTAACGGCTAGACAATTAAATCCAAATATAGAAGTGCTTGCAAGAAGTGACGACGAAAACCACGTTAAAAAATTAAAAAACGTTGGCGTGCGAAGTGTAATAATGCCAGAAATAGCTGGCGCAAAAGAACTATTCAGTTTAATTAAATAAAAAAACACGCATTAGCATTCAAGTGCTTTTGACACGCTTTGGTCAATTAATTTAGCTAATTGCTCGTCAGTTATAGAAGTAAGCGCAAGTGGCTTTGTTTCAACTTGCTGAAATTCGGTTTTTTTAATTGAATTGAACTTCATGCTTTATTCAGAATTAAAACGAAGTATAAAAACTTTACTA
>JAHFHN010000006.1 GCA_023246885.1 Microcaldota archaeon | reverse complement strand
TAGCTTGTTGACGCCAGAGATAAGTTTTATGAAACGCTGGTGCATTGCATTGCTATCTAATTTTAATTCATTGATAAAACGGTCTATCTGGTTAATGAACAAAACTGGCTTAACTTTTTCTTTTAATGCTTGGCGAAGCACAGTTTCAGTTTGTGGCATTATCCCTTCAACACAATCAACTACTAGGATAACTCCGTCAACTGCACGAAGTGCACGAGTAACGTGTCCACCGAAGTCAACGTGGCCAGGAGTGTCGATTAAGTTAATTAGAAAATCTTCATTGTTCACTTTAGCTGGAACAGAGATATTAGCGGCTTTAATTGTAATTCCACGTGCTTGTTCTTGCTCGTCGTAATCAGTAACCCGTTGTTCTCCAGCAAGTTCTTTGGAAATTAACCCCGCGCGTGCAATAAAGGAATCTGAGAGAGTGCTTTTACCGTGGTCTACGTGTGCAACAATTCCCATGTTGCGGATGTTTTTCTGGTTGTACATTAGTTTCTGAACGTGTTCAGCCACTGCTTCTTTAGTTGCCATATATTACCACTGATTATGAATTTTAAATCCTGAAATTCTTCAAACGAACTACCTGGCAGATTTGGCCATTCTTTCAGTTTCGTTCTTTCTCTTTACTGCGAAGGAGTCTTGGGAGTTCTTTGAAGCGAGTAGGATTTCATTTGCAAGTGCATCTGCTACGCTGGCTTTTTTGTCAAATGCTTGAATAATAGCAGCTAGGCAAATATTGCGAAGCGCAGTGTCTAACCTGCGTTGTGGAGCAGAGTCAACTGCAACTTGATAAGCAATTCCACCCATTCGTACACGAGTGACTTCTTCTTTTGGAGCACTGAATTCAATTGCCTTTACAAGTAATTGAATTGGATTTTGATGAGATTGTTTTTTAACAACTGCAAATGCATCTTTTACAATTTTAATTGCTTTAGATTTTTTGCCTTGTAGTTTTCCATGAGTGCGGATGATTTTTCCACCGGTTTTTTCACCAGTTCCACCACGCATTAGCTTGTTCACTAAACGCTCAACAACGTTTACCCCTTGCTTAGCAAACTGTTTATTTGCATGACGGGCATACGAGTGTGGGATTAAAACTGGCTTTAAGCTAAGGACCTGGTTTATGCTAGGGTCGTTTATTGTTATTCCATCGTACGAATATATTCCAAACAACTTTATTTCTGTCATAAACCTTTAAATCATCTCGCTTATCTCTTTGGTTTCTCTTTCTTGCCAAGTCGAAGTTCTTCTAAGGATACTCCATTTACTGCAATTACTTTGTAACGAACTCCCGGAATTGACCCCATTTGTCCACGTTGTGAACCGCCAAGTCCAGCAATTGTAACTTCATCGTGCTCATCGATTTTTTCAACTGCCTTGTCGCGCGGGCAGTGCGCTGCAACTTTTTTACCATTCTTGAGAAGTTGGACAACTACACATTTAATGATTCCAGAGTGAGGCTGCTTTTGTTCCATTCCTTTTTTCTTAATGACAATACCTTTAGCCATTGGTGCGCCTTCAAGTGGATCGTATTTGGCCTTTAAACCAAGAGCCTTACGCTTCCATGGCTTCTTTAGCCAACGGTGCTGCTGGCGCTTTCTTTTCAATAACCTGCCTGCATACATTCCACGTGCCATTAAATCATTACCTCTTCTATAGAATTCTAGTGTCGTCTATTCCGAATTTCCTCTTAATTGCCATTTTTAATTTTTTTATGTTTGAACCGCCTTTGCCAATTGCTATGCCTCGCGTTTCAGGCGAAACACTAATGGCAATTTTGGTTTCTTCTTGTGAAATATTTTTAATTTCTGCACCGCGCAGTGTTTTTTCGATCATCGTCTTTGCGTCAGACGCATCTTCAATTACTTCTACGTTTCTAGGCTTAAAAGCCTCACGGAGCCGCATTAAAGTTGAACCGCCTTTGCCAATTGCTTTGCCAATTTCCCCTTCTGCAACAATGAACAATAAATTGTTCTCGTCTTGAACAACATCATTAACTTTTGCATGCGTACGTTGTTCGAATATCGCCATTGTTTCAAGTAATGCGCTGTCCAACGTGTTCGACATTTTTAACGATTTTCCTCTGCTAATTTTAATATATCCGAATTGCCAGCATCAATAACTGACAATGCGCTTACTGGAAAAGGTTTTCCGCATATAACCCCTAACTCGGAGCTTGAACCTGCAAATGTAAGAATTGGAACACTCGAAAGTGCAGCATAGTGAACTATATCTTGTTTAACGCTTGGCTGACAATTGCGAGCAACTACGATTGCCTTTACTTCGCCTAACATTGCAAGCTTCTTAGCGCTATCACTGCCAAGGATAGTTTTGCCAGTGTCAACTGCCATTCTAATAGCCGTGTTTAAATCCATATTATCAATTAACAACTCAATTACTGCAATTTAAAAATCTAAAACTCAATTTTTTAAAACTTGGTTCTCCACCACAAAAAGAAGCACAGGCAAAATTGCTAAAAAATTTCGACACCGTATATTTCGTGACTTCCCAAGCTTACTATTTAAGAGTAAAACAGGTTTAAAAACCCTTTCGAAAGGGTACTGGAAAATGATAAAAAAATAAAACAAAAAAATGAAAAAGAATGATCAATGGTTTTTAGCCAGCTAATGCAGCTTCGATTGCTTGTTTCATCTGAGGGTATGAAACTGCGCCTTCAATTAATCTGCCATTTACAATGAATCCAGGCGTTCCGCCTATTCTTGCTGCGCTGCCTTGAGCTGTTTCACTTTGGAAACGACTGTTGTACTTACCGCTTGCTAAGCAAGTTTCAAGTGCAGCTGAGTCAACGCCCTTGCTCGTAGCAACTGCTTTTAAGCCAGCTAGATTGTCTGCTTCCATTAAATCTTGATTTGCGTACATATCGTCAAGCAAATCCCAGAATTTGCCTTGTTCATTTGAACACCACAATATCTTCATTGCATCTTCGCCTTTTCCATGGCCAGGGAAGTATTTGTAAACAAGTTTAACTTTTCCGCTTGCAACGTAGTCAGCTATTACTTGAGGCATTGGAGCTTGCCATGTTGGATCGCGTTGTTTGAAGTAACTAATAATATTTTGGTTTTCTCCATGTGCAGCTGCACAAAATGGACAAGATGGATCTTCAAATTGGACAATCGTAACTGGTGCATTTGCACTGCCAGTTGCTGGAGAGTCACCAATATCAACTTGAATATTTTGTAGTTGTCCTGCGCCTTGTGCTTGAGCGTCAAGTGTGCCTACTTGGTTTGCGCCAGCAACAACTGCTCCGGTTGCTGGGCCTCCAGATAAACGCGATAAAATAGCAGCATTAGTGCTCGATAAGCTGCCAAAAGTGACAAACATCGTACTTGAGACTAAAAGTGCGGCAACTAGAATTGTGATTTCGAGCGAATACGCCTTAAATATATTACCAGAATTTTGATTATCCAAAACAACACACCCCTTGTTACTACTAAATAGTTACAAATACGTATTTAAAGGTTAGCTTAAACTTTTTTGTACCTTTTTTAATACTTACAATGTAAAAGACCGCCAGATATTTAATCCCTTGGATTTATTGAGGGCCAGAAAGCATTGCACTTGCAATAGCGGATGAAGCATCGAGAACCGAGTATTTTGTTTGTACTGTGTTCGATGCAGCCACAAACCGTATTCCATTGCGCCGTAATTTATCTCCAGCTGCGTCGCTCATTAAATGCACGCACAAAGCAGAAACGCTTTTTGCCCCCATTTTTTTCAAATGTTCGGCAGCTCCAATAATAGTGCCACCAGTTGAAACTATGTCATCTATAATTACAACATCGCGCCCTTTGCAGTCTATTGTTGCAACTGCGGTGTGTTTTATTTTGCTGCCTGAAACTCTTTTTTTAAGAAACGTATCGTACTTGCAGCCAACTAGTTGCGCAACGTGTTTACCAACCCGCCACGACTCAATATCTGGTCCAATCACAATTGCTTTGGTGCCGAACTTTTTCTTTACCCAATTCGCCATTTCTTCGTGAATAGAAAAGTTTTTCGCTGGAATTTTGAACAATTCAGTCATTGAATTTACACGATGTAGATGACCAGCTACAGTGTAAAACGAATCCGCACCTGCAAATTCTATTAAGCGAGATACAATCGTATTACTTTTAACTTCGCCAGAATGGAATCGCCTATCTTGCCGCATGTAGCCAAAATAAGGTGCAACAACAGTTACTTTTTTGGCGCCTAATTCTTTTGCAGTGCGGATAGCAAACAATAATTCAACTAAACTCTCATTTGGAGAAGGAGAGAACCCCTGCACAAACACAACTTGTTTTCCTTTTACGTCAGCATTGAAACACAAATGTAATTCTCCATCTGGAAAAACTTCTTTCCACAACTCAGAATACTTTACGCCAAGATGCTTGGCTAGTTTTTTGCCAATTTCCTTTCCATTTGAACAAGCTATAACTAGCATATACTCATAAAAGTCGCACAAGTATAAAAATAACATGGGACAAAAAACGCAGATGCTATTTAGCACAAAAGAATTACGCGCACTTTGTGTAAATGCACTTGAATTATCTGCTAAAACGCTTGAGTTAGCAGGAAAAAAAGGCATAACTAAGGTGTCTGCAAAGGGAGATTTGAATACATCTACACGCGCAGATAAGTTAATTTCAGCTGCACTTTGTAAATTTTTCAAAAATAGTAAATTGCCAGCAATTCTTTACAGTGAAGAAACTGGCAAATTGGTTTTAACAAATAATCCACAATATACAGTTGCTATTGATGATTTAGATGGCACTGAGAATTATCGCCGCGGGCATGGGAGCTTACCATTTTGTACAGTAGTTGCTATTTTTGATTCCACTTCACCGTGTTTCAAAGACGCAATTGTAGCTGGAGTGATTGAACATAATTCCGGAAACACTTGGATTGCAATACGCGGCAATGGAACTTATTTTAATGGCAATAAAATTACGAAAATGAAAAACAAAAAAATTAATAGGCTAACATTAATTGCAGTTAATCACCATGGTGCGCAAAAAAATGTGGTTAAATTGAAGCGCATTCATCACGATGCATGGGTTAAAGATTTTGGCGCAGCAGCGTTTCACCTAGCTGGAGTCAGTAGCGGAATGTTTGACGCATATGTAAGTTCAGCTTGGCAAAAGGCACATGAACTAGGCGCAGGCTATTTGTTGGTAAAAGAATCCGGCGGCGCAATAACTGACTTGAAAGGCAAGCCAATTGACAAAGTAAAATTTGACTTCGATGCACTATACTCAATAATCGCAGCAAGCACACCATCACTAGTAAAACAAATAGTAAATCGCATCAGAAATTAGTATTCACACGACCTTAGTGGCTTTTTTCACTAGCTCGCTTGAACTCTGTACTTTGCCGCCTGCGCCGATATTGAACACCATTTGGATACCTAGGCGGTTGCATAGTTCGTACTCTGGGATGTTGTCCGCTTTCCTGTCGCCGCCGTTAGCAAATATGTCCGGTTTCAAGAATTCAAGTTCGCGGCAAACAGACAAATCAGTGGTTCCTTGCTCGTGAAAGGTCACTAGAACTTCATCTACAGCCCTAAATGATTCGATGATTTCTTTGCGTTCCGCTTCTGACATGAACGAGAATCCTTTCTTTAAGCGGAGCCAATTGTCATTATTTAAGATAACAACTAGCTTATCGCCCAATTTCTTTGCTTCGTTGAACATTCGCACGTGTCCGATGTGCACTGGGTCAAACCCGCCGCTTACTGCTACAACAGTTTTTTTTCTCATACAAAACATCGTGCCGGGCAGCTATATATAATTATTGGCGCCATCGCTAGTAAAATAAATAGTAAACCACATTAGCAAATGATTTAGTGATCAATTTCGAAACCAATATACTTGCGCCAAGGTGGTTGAAAGCCTTTTTCGTCTTCTCGAAAAACTTTTACTTGCTCAACACGGATTCCAAAACGCCCCTGCTTTGTCGCTTTAATTATTTCAAAAAATTTGTCAATGTTTTTCTCACTGCCATCAAGAAAAATTTGCACAGATCCACCATACTCATTTTTTGCTAAGCCAGCTAAGTTGAGTTCTTGCGCTAATCTAGCAACATATGCGCGAAACCCAACTCCTTGTACTTCGCCGACGACAACTGAAAAAACCTTCACAGCTTAGTTACAACTCCTTTAATCGCGTCAACTTCTACTCTGTCGCCGTCTTTAAGCCACTTTGTTGCAACTTTAGTACCAATAACACACGGAATTTTCAATTCACGAGAAACAATTGCAGCGTGGCACGTAACCCCGCCTTCATCAGTGACAATTGCACCAGCGATTTTCATAATTGACAACAAATTAGGATTAGTTGCCGGCGAAACAAGAATGTCGCCTTGCTTGAATTTTTTCATATCTGTTGCAACTAGAATTATTTTTGCTGCACCACTTACTTTTCCAGGAAAAGCAACCGTACCTTTTACTTCAACCGTATCGACTGCTGGTTTTTCTTCGTAAATAATTGCATCTATTTTCTCAGCATCAAGCCCAGTATGAAACTTCAATTCAGGAAAAGTGGTTATAACACAATGTTTTGTCCGTCTATTTATTTCGTCAACATCGACTTCCCCAGTTTGCAACGCGTGCGATACTTCTTTGACAGTCATAAATTTTACTTGCATTGTTGACAGCTTTAACCTCTTTGCAATTTCTTGAATCAATGGAAACGAATTACAACACGCTTCAAATACCGTTTCTTTGCGCAACGCCTTGAGATACGCAAATTCCTTACCAACTTCAAGCCAGTATAATTCATCAGCAGATAAATTGAACTGAATCGAAAGTGTTTTTTGTTTTGATTTAATGTCTTTTTCATGCGCTTGTATTTCAGCGATTTTTTCTTCACCACTTACGCCTTGAGCAGACATAGCATCAAGTAGTTGAATGAAGTAAGTTAAATCAAGCACAATTGGACCATCGTAGTGGAATTGCATCCAGCGATATTTGTCAACGTGTTTTTCAAGCGCTTTTGAATTTGGATTTTTCTTGTAACTAGAAAGCAATGCAAATAAGTCAACATCTTGTTGCTGCAACGTACTTCGCTTGTTAGGAGTTAAAAGAATTGCAAATGCTTCTGGCACAGATGTGCCTTTGACCTTATTCTTCAAGAAAGACATTATCTTATTCGAAAGTGCAAAGTGCTCAAAATCAGACGCGTTAATTATATCTCCCCAGATGTTCAAGTTAACCCAAATAGAAAATAATTCTTCGTATCTAGCTGAAAGCTGTTCGTTGGTAAGCTCAGTGTAATTTTCTTTGTACAATGATAAAGCATATTTGGAAAGCGCTTTCGCCCCATCGCTACTGTTTTGTTTGACTGTTTCAAAAAAATCGACATTGCTTAGTTTGTCAAGTACGGCATTACCACACGCAGCATAATTATCTAAGTCAACACACCATTGCGCTTCTAAGCCGTAGTTTCTGAACGTCATTCCTGAATTCATGCCAATAATAGGCTTAAGTAAATTAGACGCTGCAAACGCATAAGCAGCAGGGTGAATAAATGGAGCGCAATAATCAGTTGCAAGAACTTTGAGTCTTTTTTGAATTGGCATACAAAAACAATTAGAAAAGAAAAATATAAAGGTTAACTGCCTGACATAAGTCAGTATATGTTAATAGCTATTTATTTTCCTTCAACTAAAGAATTTACATGGTTAAACAGGGGATTGTTGGCAGGATTGTAACTGAAGAAGCTGGAGATTGTTCTTTTACAGAAATTAAGTTTCGCCAAGCTAAATGGCACCGACGAGAAAAACTACCAACAGTTAAAAGAAATAGCATTTATATTCCGCTTTCAAAACCACAGCTTAGTCGACTTGCGCGGTACACTGGCGAAATACGAGCTACGGCTGGCAAAAAATACCCTGCTTCACCTGATGGTTCTTTTGGGTATGTAGCTTTAGTAATCGACCATTCTAAAAAACAGGCACGATGGCACGAATTCGAGCCATTCGAAACCAAATGGCCCGTAATAAAAAGTCCAGCAGGAATAGGAATTGGCGACTTAATGCACTACGCAATTGTAAAACATTTAAAGGAACAATACAAAAATCACGTTGTTAATCACGTACCAGAGTCGGTTAGCGCTGATCGCTTAAAACAACTTGAGCGTATGGGCATAGATGTTAAAAAAACTTACAAAATGCGCGACTACCACGATAAAGTTCGCGCTTATATTGAAAGAGTTAGACGAGAAAAACGCGCGACGGTAAAAGTGTAAAAAAACAAATAAGTAGACAAATAGAAAAAAAGACCCGCGGATTTTTTCTAAAACATTTACTAAAAATGGCAAAAGCTTTAAATATTGCAATAATTCGTTGTAATAAAGTGTTGCAATATGTACGTGAATATACCGGTTCAAGAGAATACCAAAAAGAAACTAGACGCTATTCGCGAAGTGTTGAAAACTAAAACCTACGATGAAACCGTCAATAAAATGGCACAGTCGTATAGCTACTTATTGATAAAGGACTTAAAAGGCAGCTTGAAGGGATTGCCTCCGTTTAAGAGGGATAAAGATGACTGGCGAACTTTTGATTGACACCTCTACTTTGATAGATTTTTTTGAGGACAATATCGCTAGCGAAACAGATAACCTTATGGCAGAATCTGAATTAGCAATTTCCGTAGCCACGTTTACAGAATTGTATAAATTTCTTCTAAACAATGGCAAACCGCAACTCTGGATCGAATATAAACGCAAGCTGGACAACTACAAGATAATCAACATAGATAAAAACATAAGCGAGAAAGCTGCAGAATTATCACATCGATTTGGGCTCTCGTTTGCTGATAGCATGATATATGCCACAGCACAATGCCATCATATATTGCTTTTAACCAGCGACAGCGATTTCAAAGGAAAGCCAAATGTCATACTTGGAAAGAAAATTCAGAACTAGATTTTCTTGCCGATATCTTCTTTTTTTCAATTTCTAGAGTTAACTTATAGCTTTTAGCACGTGCCTTGAACGCTGGCACTAGGAAGAGATAAAAATAGAAAAGAAAGAAATTGGGCAGAGAGTATTTTTTTATTCAACTGCCATTTCTAGGTCGACTTCGCCTGTTCCGCATGGGATGGTTTGGCCGATGATTATGTTTTCGGTTATTCCGCGGAGTTTGTCGTTTTCGCCTTTGACAACTGCATTTACTAAGTGTTTTGAAGTTTCTTCAAAAGCTGCTCTTGCTAACACAGATGCTTTTTTGCCTGCTAGCCCGTGTCGGCCAATGCTTTCAACTGCTCCGCCGAAGGTCATTGAGTCTGCGATTAGCATGATGTGGCGCATGTCAACGTCTAGATCTTGTGCTTCCATAACTTTGATTAGTTCAACGATTATTGCATTGCGTGCAGCTTCAGCACCAAGTACTCGACAGATTTCAACGATGTCGTTAGTGGTTGTCCTGCGTGTGTCAATTGCTTGGATTTTGAAAACTTCTGCTAAGTTGCTTCCTTCGGTTGCGAGAGTGTACTCGTTACCTTCTTTTTCAATTATGATTGCTCTGCTGATTCCTTCGATTCCTTTTAGTGTCATTTCACGCAGGCGGTTAGTTATTTTGCGTACGTTGCGTAGTGTTTCAACTTTTGGCTTGATTGTAATTGTTTTTCCACCTTGGCCTTCGTATGGCGCGACTGTTTTAATTTTTTCAACAACTGCGTCTATTGTTAAAGCGTGTTCTTTTAGCATCTCTTCATTGAATTTTATTTGAATTGCTTTTTTCTCAAAGTCTTCGTTAACTTCAGCTACTTTTTCTAGTGTAACTTGTTCAATTTCAGCTGCGATTTGTTTAGCTTTGTTATAGTCTTTATTGAACGGTGCTTGAAGATATACTTCCATGACTGGTTTCTTTGGAGATTTGCGTGCATCGACGATTTCAACGAGGCGAGTGAATCCAAGTTGTGCTAGTGATGCTACTCCAGCGTAGTGGAATGTACGTAAAGTCATTTGGGTGCCTGGTTCGCCGATACTTTGTGCAGCGGTTACTCCAACTGGTTCACCGTAAGCGATTTGTTTTCCGTTTGTAATGTCAAGTGAGTCGTCACCGTATTTGAATTGGACTATTCTGCCTTCTGCATCGCGTACAGATAAGTCTGGTTTGACAATGAAGTCTTGAATTGCATTAACTAACCTGCGTTGCATGTAACCTGTTTTAGCAGGGTTAACTCCTTTGTCAACTACGGAGTCTCGTCCACCTGCACCGTGGAAGAAATACTGAACTGGAGTTAAACCAGTTTTGAATGATCGGTCAACGAACCCGCGTGCTTCGTCAGATAAATCTCCGCGTTTGAAGTGAGGCAATAAGCGGTTTTTGTAGCCGGATGTTGGTCGCTTGCCTCTGATGGCTTGTTGGCCTACTAGCCCTGCCATTTGAATGACGTTGATTTTGCTTCCACGTGCACCTGCAGATGCCATCATAAGTGCTGAGTTAACGTGGAATGTTTTGTCGTTGAAGGATACGTGGCGGTTCTTGATGTTTTGTGAAATTACGTTGTTGCAAGCTGAACGCGCTTCTTCAAGACAGTCCATTATTTGTTCTTCAAGTGTTTCTTTCATTGTCTTGCCTGGTTGTCGTTCGAGTGTGTTTTTGCGGTATTTTGAAACTAGGAATCTAACGCGTTTTCTTGACTCTCTTACTATTTCTGCAAGTTGTTTTGTAGCAGTTTCGTTTAATTCATAATCTTCAAGTGAAAGAGATAAGCCAAACATTTTGACAACTGTTGAAGATAAGCGAGTTGCTTCGTCGACGTATTTACCTGCAACTGCAGGCCCGTTTTTGAGGAATAAATCACGCACGATTGCGGTTGATACTTTGCTGTCAAGGTAACCATCTACCAGTTTGCCTTTCTTGATGATTGTTTTGGTTTTAGATTTGGTTATGTATTCGCCTGAAAAGTCGCTTGGCAATAGTAGAGAAAATAATTCTTTTCCAGTTATTGTGTTTTGTGAAAATTCTTTTTCAATGTTGCTTTGTGATAATACTTCCCATGCTTGTTGGCGGTCGAACACGTAGTCAAAATTAGTCATTACGTATAAGCCACTGATGTGGTCGAGCGATGGAGTAATTAAAGGCATACCGTTTCTTGGCGATAGCATTTGGCCTTCAACTTTCATCAACATTTCTGCTTCGCTTTGTGCTTCTTCGTTTTGTGGCACGTGTACGTTCATTTCGTCTCCATCGTAGTCAGCATTGTAAGGAGAACAATCTGCTACGTTGAACCTAAATGTTTTTCCTGGAAGTACAACTACTTCGTGACACATCATTGAAACTCTGTGCAGTGAAGGTTGTCGGTTGAAAATAACTAAGTCGCCGTCGATTAACTGGCGTTCGATTTGGTAACCAGGAGTAACTTCTTTTAATATCTCGTCGAGGTTTGCAACAGTCAATTTCTTTCTGCGTGCATCTGGTCGAATTACGTAATTGATTTTTCCTGGGTTCAAGCGCATGAACTCTTTAATTGAATCGAGGTTCCATTCAGTTACGCTTACTGGAATTGTTAATTCTTGTGCAATTTCTTGTGGTACTCCAAGTTGGTTAATTGAAAGTGCTGGGTCTGGAGAGACAACAGTACGTGCTGAGAAGTTAACACGTTTTCCGCTTAAGTTGTAACGGAATCTTCCTTCTTTTCCTTTTAGTCTTTGGAACAAAGTTTTGAGTTGGCGTCCGCTTCTGTGTCGTGCAGGTGGAATTCCAGCGGTTTCATTATCGTAGTAAGTAACAACGTGGTATTGAAGTAGTTCCCATAAGTCTTCGATGATTAATTGTGGTGCGCCTGCGTCGATGTTCTCGCCAAGGCGTTGGTTAATGCGGATGATGTCTACTAGTTTGTGCGTTAAGTCGTCTTCACTGCGTTCACCAGTTTCAAGTGTAATTGATGGACGTACATTAACTGGAGGTACAAGTAGAACAGTTAGAACTGCAAGTTCTGGTCTTATTTTAACACCAAGTTGCTGTAAGTCTTGGTCAGGGATACGTTCGAGGCGCTCGCGGATTTCATTTGGTAATAATTTTCGGTCAGCTTCATAGTAGTTTGTTGGTTTAACGAATTTGATTACAACTTGTTTTTCACTACAGTGTGGGCATTGCGCTGCGCGTTTAACTGCATCTAAGTCAGTTGCATTTGTCATTACTCTAGAGCATTTTCGGCAAACTGCTTTTAATAATTGGTAAACTGTTTTGGCGAATCCAACGTGGATAACTGGGCGTACGAGTTCAATGTTTCCAAAGTGGCCAGCACATGATTTCATTCTGCCGCCGCATGACTTGCATTTTAACCCAGGGTCAATTACACCAAGGCGTTGGTCAGCTAACCCGCCTTGAATTGGGTAGCCGTCCTCGTCGTAAGTGTCTGGAACAGTTATTTTCACTGAACTCATTTTCCGCACTTGGTCAGGAGAAAAGAGAGAAAATTCAATTGAATCAATTAAACGCATTTTTCATATCACCAGTATCTGTCATTAAGCTTGAGATTTTAGTTTTAGCTTTGGAAATATTCCAATGCTTTTCATTTCGTCAAGTAAAAGCTTGAACGCATAACTCATTTGTACTTCGTGTACTTCGCCGGATTCACATACTGGACAAAAACGTTTGTTCTTAACTTTGTCATGTACAGCTAATGAACCACAGTCTCCGCATACGAGTTCAGTTGTTTTATCTGAAGAGTCAATCATTCTTTCTTTTAGCAATGAAGCTGCACCGTAGCCAATGAAACAATCTCGTTCCATTTCTCCTAACCTGAGTCCACCTTCGCGTGCTCGTCCTTCAGTTGGCTGGTGAGTTAACATTTGTACTGGTCCACGTGAACGCGCGTGCATTTTTAGTGAAACTAAGTGATGTAAACGTTGGTAGTAAATTACGCCCATGAAAATCTTGGCGTGCATCATTCTTCCGGTTTTTCCATCGTACATTGTCTCGTGACCAGCCGGGTGGAATCCTTGTTCAATTAGTGAAGCTTCAAAATCAGTTTGTTTGTCTCCACGGAATGAAGTTCCATCTTTGAGTGCGCCGTCAAGGCAAGCTGCTTTTGCGCCAAGCATTTCAAGCAAGTGGCCTGCAGTCATACGTCCAGGAATTGCATGGGGGTTGATGATTAAATCGGGTACAACTCCGTCTTTTGT
>JAHFHN010000100.1 GCA_023246885.1 Microcaldota archaeon | reverse complement strand
AAAATTTATTTCACCGAATTACACTAATGAATTAAAAGCGCCGGGACTGAGAATTCCTAAAACCCTTCTCTTCCATTCAGCGCCAAATAAAAACTAAAACTGAAAAAACTCTCAGTTTCTTTTGGGACTGAAAGACCTTTTCTTTCTAAAAGAAAAAGGCTTTCTTCGAACTCAGGAGCCCGTTAGGGCACAAGCTTTCTGAGGCCAGGGCAGTCTACCGTATAATCGGTCACTGTAATTAGGTCCTCGCTGGAAAATGTTCCAGGCCTGCGCATTACCGCTCTGCCATCCCGGCAAAACATGCTTCAAGAGTGAAATTAATTGGGAAGCACTGCTTTAAAAAGCATTTCTATGAGATAAAAGCATGTATTACCCGCACTATGTCGAATGCAATTCCTTTTTTGGAGCTCTTTATTTCCGTAAATGGCATTAGTGCATTTGCAATTGCTACGAGTTCTCCTTTGCCAGTGTAGATTCCGACGTGTTCGTCTTTTTGGATTTTTTCGTCGAGCGATAAGATTCCCGGAATTGCGAGGTCTGCACCAGTTGAAATTGGTTTTAAGCAATCGTCACTTACAACTACTTTTTTTAAGGAAACGAAATTTTCAATTGGAATTATGAATTTTTTCAAATCTTCGCGTTGTTTTTCCTTCCAAAGCCAGTAGTAGTCAGATAATTCTTGCAACGTGACTGCTTGTTTTTCTGTTAAGCCACTTGCACGCGTTCGCCTAAGTTCAGCCATTTCTGCTTTTACGCCAAGCACTTCTCCAATATCGAAAACAAGATTACGTACGTAAAACCCCGCTTCTGAAGCTACTTGAAATAAAACTTTTGCGTCAATCACTTCTAGGATTTGTAATTCGTAAGTTTCGCGTATGCGGAGGTTTTTTGCAACTGCACTTGCAAGTGGGGGCTTTTGATAAATTTTTCCTTTGAATCTATTGAAAACCGAATTTAGTTTTTTTTGTTTAATTGGTTTTGCGAGTTGCATTTCGCACACGTATTCTTTTGTTGTGTTGCCAAGAAAGTGTGACGCCTTACAACTTTGATTTAACAGCACTGGCAAAACTCCAGATACGTTTGGGTCTAGCGTACCCGTGTGGCCAGTTTTTTCAATGTTGAGAATCTTACGTGCAAATGCACTTACTTCGTGGCTTGACGGCCCTTGTGGCTTGTCAATACAAACAACTCCAAATTCAAGCGCTTCTTCAATACTGCGTTCGCTAGGCGATTTGCCGACTTTGCTTTGTTCCTTGTAAAGGGAATACATATAATTAATTAGAAGCGAGAGAGTTCAAAAGGATTCCTTACTTATGTTTGCGCCTGCATTTGGAAAGCCAATATTCGGTTCCAAGTGTTCGTTTAAATTTTTTTAATTGTGCCGTTTGTTGCGTTTACTTCCACTTCGTCGCCGTTTCGAAATACTTTAGTCGCAATTTTGGTGCCAACTATACATGGAACTTTTATTTCTCTTGCAACAATAGCGGCGTGGCACAGCAATCCACCTTCATCGGTGACAATTGCAACTGATCTTTCCATTGCAGGCACATAAGCCGGAAACGTAGATGGCGCCACGAGTATTTCCCCACGCTGCAAGGCATTGGCATCTTCAAGACTTTGCACTATTCTTGTTTTTCCAGCGACTAACCCTGGACAAACGCTTTGGCCTTGAAGTTGCTTAACTGAATGCATAGCCTCTTGTTCTGCTAGTTCAATTTTCTTGTATTTTTTTAACTGTTCTCCATAAAGAACAGTTACGGTTGGATTATCGAAAATGATGGCGTGGTCAATATACCTAGAAGACAATTGAGTAATTAGATTGTCATCAAAGCCATTTTCAAAAGCGTTTTTTATTTCGGATACGCGCATTGAAGCAAATTGATTCCATGAAATATTCCATTCTTTACATGTTTGTTTAATCGAAGGCATTAACTTGTAAACCGCAAATGAATAAGTTTCGTCTGCATAATTTGCAGTTTGCCCCCATTGCCGAAGCGTTTCGACAAGTATTTTCTCTTCTTCACCAAATTTCAATTTGTCAAAAATTTCAGCGGTTGTAAGGTTAACGTTTTCTTGTAATTGTTTGGAGTTAAGTTCATCACCGAGATTTTTTGAAAGTAGAACTTCTAACCGGGGGTAAATGTCCTTTGGCGCGTAAGGTGCGCCCCAATAGTAATGTAGCCCCATGTGAGCAAATTTTTGTAAGTGCTCGTTAATCAACTCATTTACTTCTCGGCTTGTTCTCCATTCGCTTTTCTCTTTTGCGGTTAATGCAATATTTAGCATGGAATTTTTCTCTAGACGTGCATCAGTAGCTTGGGGCAATTCCAGCAAAGTTGCGAGGTATGCATTTTGTTTCAAATAATTTGATTCTTTTTCAGCTACTCTTGCTACGAGTAAATCGGGATAGAATTTATTGAGAATAATATAGTGATATGCAGTTGCCCATAGTTGCACCCCGAATTCAAGGAAATTTAAAATGTTTTTTCGTCTTTGTTCAGAATCGCTTGAGTCAATATCCATATAGCCTAGATCGCGTATTTTTGCCACTATGGAGTTTCGTTGTTTTGCAATGTGTAGCATCATTTTTGGATCTTTTTCAAGCCCAGCTTGCATTGCTTGAACATAATTTTCTACATCATTTACCGAAAGCCAACGTGCTCCAGCTAATTGCCTATAGTGTTGAATTGTTAGTTCAGAATCTAACGTAGGGCCTAGTAACCCGCGCGAGTAGCTTTGCGCTACTTGGTCAATTAATAGAAGCGCGTGGTTTTTTCCTCTTCGAGCAATTTCTTCCCACTGGACATTAAGCATAAGAAAAAGTGGGGAAAAAAATAGTTAATCATTTACCCGTACATGCGCGGTATTGACTGTAATAGTTTCTTCTCTGCTTTTCTCAAATTTTCCCTAAAACTACTTACTGAACGGGAATTTAACTCAGCTAAGTTGTGTAAGTTAATCTTGCGGGGGAATTCGTAATAGCCATTTTCAGACGCTAGGAGAAACGCTTCGCGTTGCCTTGTGGTAAGTGCATCTAAAGAAGGGGATGAGAATATCCTTACGGGCTCTTGTTTTATTGAAATTAATTGAATAATTGTTTTGACTTTAGAATGTTTAGCCTTGATGAAGAAAGCCAATAACTTTTGCTTTGACCAACTGGCAAGTTTCCATTCTTCCCAACCTTTTGAAAGTAAAATAGGTTTTACCAAAAATAAATCTGGAGAAATCACCGCAGTGTGATAAGACGCACGAGGTTCAACCTCATAAAAAACCTGGTTGCCTTCAATG